>JAPSGR010000021.1 GCA_031177355.1 Candidatus Nitrosocosmicus sp.
ATGGTTAAAGCCATAAAACTTATTATGAATTTGTTATTAATAGGATCTTTAAATAAAAATGAGAAATACAAGTATCGACCTTTACAAATGTAAAGAGTAATATATCTTAGTAGTTAAATGAATTGGTAATTGTATGCCATTTAGTCTCGATGAAATCGATGTATCTATTCTGAAGTCAATATTAGAAGACGGGAGAAAATCTTTTAGACAGGTTTCAAGAGAGACAGGAATAACTACTCCAACAGTGAAAGCTAGGTATGAAAGGCTAGTTAATGTTGGATTTATCAAAGGTGTTTTACCTGTCTTTGACTTTGAAAAAGTAGAATCCAATGGAGAAAAGAATCTTATTCAATTAGATGATCTGAAAGAAAATACAAAGAAGAGAAAGAGTATTCACAAAGGTGCTCATAACAGCAATTTAAAAGAAGAGGTAGATGAAATTAAAAAAAGAATTACAAGTGGCTTGACTATAAATATTGTATGTGATTTTTGCGAGGGTCCAGTTTTTGGTAACCCTAAAATCTTAAAGTTTGCAAATATAGAAAGGTTCTTTTGTTGTATTTCCTGCAAATCAGGTTATACTCAAAAATACCGTGGTAGAATAGAATCAATCAAAAAAAGATATGAAGGAAAATCTGAGTTGGATGAATAATATCTATTATTACGATTTGTATCCGTAGCCGTACTTTGAAGGATTTTGCTCTAACTGTTGTTTACACGCAGCAGAACACAAGTACACTTTGTTGCCATTAATTTCTGATACATATTTTGCGGTTTTTTCATCCACATTCATATTACAAACTGGGTCTTTCGCCATACGGTATGATACGTAATAACATATTTAACTATGAAACTTTACAAATGTAAAGAATTCCTGCAATTTTGGTTCTTTACAAATGTAAAGTCACTGTCTTATCTATGTATTATTGGTAAGGAAATTGGATATGACTACAAAAGAAAAAAGCAAAACAATTGGACACAAGATTTCAATTAAATTATCATTACAAAAACTAGAAAGGGGGGTAGAATAATGACTTTTACGTCTTCCTCTTCAAGTTCAACATCATCATCGTCGACACCGCAAGCAAACCCAAACAGATGGAAAGCATTGACTATTTTGTCATTAGCTCAATTTCTAATAATTCTAGACACGTCAATAATTGGTGTTGCATTACCAACCATCCAACAACACTTTGGTATAACTCAAACAGACCTGCAATGGATTTTTAACGCCTATGTAATTACTTTTGGAGCTTTATTACTTCTTGGCGGTAAATTATCAGACATTATAGGTCAACGTAAGGTCTTTACTGTAGGATTTCTAGTTCTTACGGGAGCTTCAGTCTTAGCAGGTATAGCAATATCAAATGACATGCTTATAACAGCCAGAGTTTTACAAGGACTAGGTGCTGCTTTGATTGCACCCTCAGCTTTGTCCATAGTAATGAATCTATTTTCAGCAAATAAATCCGAAATGAATAAAGCCATGGGTATATGGGGAGCAGCTGCACCCGCTGGCGGGACTGCGGGAGTATTCTTGGGTGGTATTATTACAGCCTGGTTTGACTGGCCATGGGTATTTCTGATAAACGTTCCTATTGGAATAGCAGTACTAGCCTTGATTCCCAAACTAATTCCTAAAGGAGTCAAAAAGAAAGGAAGTATTGACTACTTGGGTGCACTTACTATCACCGCTTCTATAGGTATATTGATATTTTCAATTGTAAATGCCAATGAAAATAGTTGGACATCTCTACAAACGATTTCACTCTTGTCATTATCAATAGTATTATTTGGTGGTTTTATCGCAATTGAAAAAAGAAGTAAAGAGCCTTTAATGCCTCTTCATATCTTTAGGATACCTAATCTATTATCTTCTAATATTGTTATGGCTTTGCTTGGAGCTTCATGGGTTTCGATGTGGTTCTTCCTTAACCTTTACTTGCAACAAATATTGCATTATGGACCACTAAAAAGTGGTCTGGCACTACTACCAATGACAGGTCTAATAATGATAATGATGACTTGGTTAATGCCCAAATTAATTGGAAAGTTAGGTATTAAAGAAAACTTGATTGCAGGTCTTGGACTTTTAACATTAGGACTTATTCTCTTTAGTTTTACACCGGCTAATTCTAACGACGTTAATAACAACAATAACTATGTCTTTTTAGTCTATGTTCTACCTGCATCAATCATATCAGCATTAGGGATGTCTTTTTCATACATTCCGATATTGATATCAGCTATATCAAATGCAAAAAATGAAGAATCAGGCATAGCTTCAGGACTAGTTAATACAACTTATCAGTTAGGCTCAGCCTTAGGACTAGCAATAATGGTTTCAGTATCTACAATTCATTCGGAATATCTTACAAGTATTGGGATTAACATGATAGTGGCATTAAATGAAGGATTCCATCTAGCCTTTATTGGTACCGCAATCATTTCTGCAATAGCGGCAATAACCGCAGTATCATTCATAAATACAAAGTCAAAAGAATAATCTACAAAAACTATTTTTTTTAATTTTATGCAAAATTTCAAACATTTCTCCATACTCTGATTAGTTAGTTCATGTGACGGAGACATCTATATTAACAATTGTCACACGCTCAAACATTTTAGAGTGGGAAGAGGTATATGTCCTAAATTCATGATGAAATAAAAGAAGAATAAGTATTGAACATGGTAAAAGCACTAATCTGAACAATATCTGTCAAACAAAAGTTCTACATTAAACGG
Source organism: Candidatus Nitrosocosmicus sp. (assembly GCA_031177355.1). Taxonomy (GTDB): domain Archaea; phylum Thermoproteota; class Nitrososphaeria; order Nitrososphaerales; family Nitrososphaeraceae; genus Nitrosocosmicus. Next base: position 2,746 of record JAPSGR010000021.1, read on the forward strand.
TCTCTATATAGGCTTTTGAAACAAGCAGATGTTTATTTCCATTTAAATCCTTAATTAAAGACATTGAGACTTTAGTGTTTTCAATTTACTTAAATATTTGTTATTGTTGAAAATTTCATGAATTCTATTCCACCTGAATCAACTTCCGTTGATAATAAAAAACTTGAACAATTTTTGAAATCCCATGTAAACCCTATTTTCAAAACAAATCTAGTTATGTTAATTTCTCATAAATTTGACTATAAAACTCATCTCATATTAAACTTGTTACTATTATTGCAGATAAACAATGTGCAAAAATAAAGTTTTATTCTACTATAACTTCTCCAATCATAGAAGGATGGTAGAAGCAATAATAGGGATACTCGCCTGAATCTTCAAATGTAATACTATAGTATTGGTTTGGGATTATAGCTTCAGAATCAAACCCTTGACCTGCATCTTCATCGTCACCTTGTCCTGAGGTCACTGTATGTGAAATCGTATCGCCATTATACCATGTTATAGTTTGACCTCTTTCGATAGTTATAGGGTTTGGCGAATAAGACCTGTCTTCGTATAAACCTAGGATTACTGCTGGAATTGAGTTGCCAGAATTACCTCTAGAAACTTGATCATTATCGCTCTCTGATGACTGCTGCATATTTTGTTGTTCTTCTTCACCCGCAGTCGTAGCTAAAGTATCCGAGATAACCCCTGATGAACTTGCTAAAGAGGAAAAAGAAGAAGGTAGGATTCTAAATAGAGAACCGGTATAGCTTAACACATACAAATATCCATCTGGACCTACTTCTATATCGGTTATGCCTCCGAAACCTTGACCAAAAACAAATGGCTGATTTTCTTTAGGATCATTAACTTCTCTATCTTCAAGTAATGTTATATTTCCCTCTAATTCCCCATTATCGAAAGATAAATCATCACGTGCCTCATTTAGAATAAACCTGTACAAAAGACCATTATTTATATCGCCTACAAACATGTCATTTTGATATTGCTCTCCCAGTTTATCTGAATTTAAGAATTTTAAAGCTGTAATTCCGATTGGTGTTAACCAAGAAATTTTAGGTTCCGAATAACTTCCTTTACCAAAATATACAAGGTCTTCAGGAGTTGCCCCGTCATTTAATAGATCATTTTTGGATAACCCTTGAATCAACATCCAGCCACTGTTAAAACCTGGATAAACCAAATTGATTTCGTCACCCATTGCAGGTCCGTTTTCAGTATCCCACAAATTTCCTGTAACTGGATCAAAATCCATTCCAAAACTATTTCGAATACCCATTGCATAATACAAGTTAAGGGGCGATTCATCACCAAAAATCACATCACCTTGTACAATTTGACCATTTTGAGTAACCCGTAACACTCCACCTAATCCATTTGGCTCTGGACCATCTTCAATATTCTGTGCTTGAGTTGTGTGTCTTCCTACTTCTCCTACTATAAAGTAGACGTTATTATCTGGACCAATCCTAATCTTACCTCCATTATGCTCACCTCTATCATTAGGTGGAGTGGCTGTCAAATCTAAAAGTAGGACTGGATTAATCAATTGACCATCAACAAATTCATAGCGATAGAGCCTGTTTCCTTCCGGGTCTACATTGTCTTCTACGTCACTACCGTCTTCATTATTCCCAGATTCTGTGTAAGAAAGAAACACGTACCTGGTTCCATCAGGTTGTTGCTTTGCTACTGCAATACCTAATAGTCCTCTTTCTATACTATTAGCAACAGCTACATCAAGTACTGGTTCTTCTTGCACCTGACCATCTATCACACGCATAACTTTGCCTGTGTTTTTTTCAGTTATCAAAATGTCATTAGGACCTAAAAATGCCAGGCTTGTAGGAAAATCTAATAATCCATTAGTCACTTTTTCGACTACCAGATTTTCGTCTTTTACCGTTGGACCAGTGGGTGATAAAGGCGCTTTAATGTATGCTCCGTACGATAGGTTAACTATAGAATAGTTCGAGTACAGTATTAAAAAAATACAAAATAAAGATAAACCAAACAATCTAAATTTTATTCTATTTCTCAATGTTAATTTTTTGTATATTGTTATGTTATAGATTACTTATCAATCTACCAGTAGAATTGATATAACAATGATACATAATCTTCTGATTATAGAACAAATTAAAATTACATTATAAAATTTAAAATCTTTACAAATCAATTTTGAAAATATAATCTTACCTCATCTTTGAATTACCGTGACTCGAAGGGTGAATTGGTAATAACACCATATATCTAACCTTTATTGATTCGCTATTAAGGAACATTTAAATACAAATTTGTTAAATGATTATTAATATTTTAGAAGATTAAGAACCTATCCATTTTCTTTGAGTTTCTTCATAAAAATCCTATAGTATCAATAATGTTCCAAAAAAAAGAAAGTGAATGCGGCATCCATAGTACTAATATAGATGGTACTATTTCTTGATAAATTTGATCATATTTTAATCGTCATCATCACTATCTCCTTCTCCTCCTAAATTATTATCAGACACCTCCCCCCCTATCAACCACGTAAAATAGTTGTTGGACAAATGTTCATCCTTCCATTTAGCGGTAAAGTCATAACTGGAAGCATTAATTTTGATAGCTTCGTCAAATATTTCTATAGTAAACGCAGCTCTATCTCCTGGATTGATGGTGTAAGGACTTGTGCCACTATCTGCATTGCCTATAATATCGTCCTGATCATCATAAAAGATTGCAGTCATCTCGACTGCTTTTATAGTGGCTGTTCCATTATTCAAAATTGAGCCGACAATTTCATCATTAAACGATCCTTCACTACTGTATCTTTGATTCAACAACACAATGTCATACTTTTTGGTATTATTGTTTTCAAAACCTTGACCAAAAGCTCCAGCATAAAAAAGACTAGTGTCTAATACCAGCAATCCTGTTGTTATCACAAAAACCATACTGAAAACTTTGAAATTTGATACTGCTTTCATTTTATTAGGTCATATATAACGAACCAGTAGAAAAAACTTTAATCATATATTCTATAATTCCAATTAATTAAATATATTGATAGAGATGGAAATAGTAAAGGCATCAATTAGAAGCTCACATGGGGAACTTTCTCATGCTTTTGTAACTTTCTTGCACAAGAGGATGGTAAGATACGTACGGATTGTGTTACAGATCCGATGAGTGCATCGTAAATTTGAACTCAACACCATCTTTTGCGTTATTTGTTGCAGTTAACATGGCTTTCTTATGACTGGTATAATGACTGATGTTCATGCCATGCTCTTAGATACTTATCACATGATTGTAGCCTTTATTATTTCCATTTTGTATGTTGCCTTTTTACCATAGATCTGAGTTTTCCAATGGTATTAACAGATTTGTTAAAATATTATTTATTAATGATCTAGATTATCATTTCTTGTTATAAAAATAGAGAGATTGATACTTTTTAATCACTCTCTTGATCTTTCATGTTCTTTACTACGGTATCGACGTCATAATAAATTGAATATGAATTTCTCTAGAAATATCAGTTTTATAATATATGATACTAGTTATCAGGATATCTTTGCCGTCGTAGTCGTCATTCCCGTAATCATTTTTCCCCTCACATTCACTCAATTTAATTTGTAGTTGTTAAACTAAAAATACTAGTATTCTTCTTTTTTATTATTCAAACTATTTGAATAGTCTCACCATCACAATCTTCTAACCAAAATAGCCGGGTTGTATCAGTAAAAAACACAGTAGGTTCTGGTAACAACATTAATGTTCAAAATCAGCAAACAGGGGAAACAACACATTAACACAGAGATGAAGACTTCCTTTCTTTCAATATTTTGGCACAGAGAATAAGTTTTTCTGTTTTATAAAAAAGCATCTAAAAAAAATGCCAACAAGCTTTAATCTTTGTAGATATTCTTGATTGTTGTTCTCAAATATACCTTCATATTTTCAGGTAAAAGAAATATGGATAATTTTATTATCTATAAAATCTTATTAAGAGTAGTATTGATATGTCTAATTTAAAAACTAGGGTCAATCTTTCCTATGTATAGCAAACCTCCATCATTTATTGACGAGTTAAATTGTAATAGGCACATTGTACTATTTTATGAAGATGTAAAGGAGGCTCAAAAAATCCAATTTAGGTTTATAAGAAATGGACTTTTAAAGGGAGAAAATTGTATCTATATTACTCATGATAACGATATTGCATTAATTGAAAATGACATGAGGACCTATGGTATTGATGTTTATAATTATTACAAAAAAGGACTGCTACATATACACAATGTACCTAATCTTTTTAGTCATCCAAGAGGTATTATAGAAGCTGCTCATGAATTTATAAAGACGATGTTTTGTGGTCTTAAGCCACCTTTTAGAGTTGTAGGCAATTCAATTGATATTGTAGAGACCAAAGAGCATGTTGAATCTAATATAACTATGGAGAGAATATTTCATTCAGAATTTCACCAGTTTAATGGTATAGTAATGTGTCACTATAATGTCAACAAAAATCTATCCAATACACAAGGAAAATGGATCGAAGGTATATTAAAAAATCACCATTCAGCAATTTGTGTTACTGCTTCAGGCCAGGGGATAGCATTTGACATGAATTGACATATTAATTTCCCTTAGAATCAAAATCCGATGATGTCTATAAGTAATTTGTTTAAAATATGAAAAGCGTTACTTGGATTGGAAAGAGTCTAATGCATGATCAAAAAAGCTTTAAAGACCGCGCCGATTTCGCCGTTGTGGATGGAAAAATCTATGTTTTAGGGGGAAGATTATTTGGCAACGGAGTTCCTAATGAAATTAATGAATCTTTGACTAATCTCGATAATGATAATGATGTATGATTTTCTTTAACCGTTTGATCATATAAGGAGGAATGTCTATTGCAACGACTTCTTTAATTCGATATAGGTTATTCTTAATTAATTTATTTGATTAAATACCCATCGCCTGTTCCAATACCTAGAATTCTATGGATATTCCTCGCAGTTTTAGTTGTCATGATATCTAACAAAACCAATTCTCCTTCTTTTCTATGTGGAAGGTTATCCGCTGGGTTAAGGTGGTTTATAACATGTCTAAATCTGACCACTCTTTTTTTGATGATGAGACAAACTTCACTTTTCTTACATACGTTATATTTTTAAATTATGTTGAAATTTGGAATAAAAATTGAACTAAGGAAAATATGAAGGCTATACTGAGTTAAGGATCCCGCCTAATATATGGAACTTAATCCCACCGAACGTGAGTTAAATTATACACAAGTATTGGGTGTTTTGACCATATTGATTAGTAAATTAAATTACATTGGAGCTGGTAGATTCTTGTCTGACTCGGTAGAATTATTATCTAGTTCACTTGTTTGATTGTAGGCTTCATCTAACTGTAGAGTCGGGTTATTCGGATTTGTTAAATTTGAAGAATTTTCTATCGGTAACTGCCCGTCTACTAAAGATAAAGACTCGATATTTAAAAGCCCTACTACGCTGAGAACTCCTACTAACATTAATAAATTCAATCTATCCATAAAAATATAACGTTATTCTATTATAAAAAGCTCTAAATCTACTAATTTAATTAGATATGTTTAACATATAATTTGACTTAAGGGGTTATTTTATATGAATAAATCAATACCGAATACCCACAGATCTGTGACTTTTTACACAGAACCCTTTTGCCATACGGAACTTGATCCTACCGAACCAGATACTATTTAAAATAACGTTGATATTGAAGATTAGTAAATTAATAATTCGTACTGTATATGTATTTTTATCTCAATGATATCTCTAACTAGGGTCCTTCCCAACTAAATGGTATATGCTTGCTGGATCTACCTTCTCTTTTCCACTTGAAACTCATAGTATCTACTTCATCGTTTACTGCAGTTCCCCAAGTAGCAACAGCACCTGGACCTACCTCACTTCCAGGTGGATTTATTGTTTGAACTCTTTTACCTGGTGGAGTCATTGGGCCTCCTAATGCTACTGCTTTTGCAAGAACTTTTCCTGGAATCTCGGCACTCCATTGGCTCAAATCCTCAGTTATTTCAAATCTTATGGGGGCAAAATCAATTCCCTTGATTTCACCTATCAACTTGGCGAATTCTGACATAAATCCGCCGGCCTTTCCACTAAAAATCATCTGAAGCGCTTCTCTCTGTTTTTCATCGGCTTGTTCATCAAAAAAGAGACCAAGACTTACTTTTGTATTCCCAGCCCAAATGTTTCCTTCAAAAGCTCCTATAGCTAATGCATTCAGTCCGTCTAAGGATGTATCACCATAATGTCCTTTATTGATATGATATGCCAATATCCCCTCGCAATCTCCAAAGGTAGGCTCTTGAGCAAATTCACAAGGACATGGTATTTTACATTTACATACATCAAACCAATCTCCAGAAGCTTTCCAAGGGGGAATGCTATCTGTCATAAAAATAGATATATGTACTAAAATATAAAATTACCTTATTTTATAGTAAATTTTACAGTATTCGCATATGTTTATAAAAATAATTCAAATATCTCCTATTTATTTACTATTCTAATTAACTCATATCTATGACTAATGTATACGCTTGATTGATTGGTAGAACCAAAAGCAACCAGAGATGCAACTTCTAGGTGTTTTTAAATTGTATGATTACAAGATCTATTATACAAAAAAGCATTAAAAGTTAATAAAATATATAGAAGAAAAGAAATCTTATAAAAACTACCTTAAAGTATTAGATATTTTTGAACATAGAGAAATTCAATAATGAATATATGAACTAGATTATAAATTTTATATATACACTAGGATTTACATTTCTCTACAATCTTTTAGGGCTATGTTTAACAGCGAATGTATTGGTAATATCACGTATTTTCCATCTGACCCCAATTGCTACTGCTCCTCTGAATGTGAATAACAAAACTAGTCAGGACCATTGTACAATTCCTAGAAAGGATATCAGATACAGCAACATTCGCAATCCTGACCAATAAGAATGTCCTGAAGGAACAACTCAAGCGTCACCTCCACTTAATCCACATTTGGAATGCATTGTAAATTATAAGACTTTACACCAAAGGATGAATCTTAATACCAAACTTTTTTTTGATATGAAATATCTTTTGATAAATAAATTTACAGTTAGTGAAATTAAAGATAGTCCGTCCAAGGTTGTCTCCTTATTCTTAGTTGTTACCACATTATTTTCATTATTTATTTTCTAAAAATTTGTTGTCTTCATTATTTACTATATTCCTTGTATATGATTTTCTTACAAAATATCTGTAACTAATTGCTAAGAGGTACTTTGGTTTACTTGTTAGTGTAGTAATTCTCTTATTTCTGAGTGATAAATCCGGTCAAATTTGTTTCGCATTCAATCGAACACACTTAGATATACACACTAACAGAGCTATTGTTTATATCATTGATATCGATTCCCCTTTCTACATTAGTTCTTTATCTTCATCAAGTTCATCTCCCAAACTCCTTTTTTTAGTTTATGCACATTACTAAAGCGAAGTAAATATCAAAAATGTTTAGATATTTGTTCTTCGGAGAAAAATTGATAGAATTGCAAGCCGATACAAACTCGACAAATCTCGATAACTATGAAGGACGAAAGTTGTTTGGAGAGAAAACAGTCGATAATAACGTTATTTTTACAGTTGATGGGGAGGAAACATTTCGGCTAATACACGATATGATATATCAATCAAAATCGACTATAAGTATAACAAGTTACGATATAGATCCGAAATTACATCTTATTAGAAATTCAGAGCTATCCCATCAACAACAGTCACCATCAATCGATGAAACGTTATTCACAAGTAATAAAGAAGATAATAAACCCAATTCTAATTCCAAAAGCAGTCTAAATGCAAACCATATTCTAGAGAATCTGTTGATTCAAAAAGCAATTGAAGGTGTGAGCATTAATATACTTGTCTGGGAACCAAAATTTTTTATTCGAAACTTTCCTGGAAGTAAGGCTCGTGGAATAGGAGCCAGAGAAGTAAAACTAAAGACAATAAGAAAACTCGCTAAACTACATGGTATAGAAAGTCTAATTAATATTCGGATAGATAATATGGCGCCTACTTATACATCTGGTTTACATGAAAAAATTATAATTTTAGATAATAAGGTGGGCTTTTGTGGCGGGTTTGATTTGATGAGTGACAAGTGGGACACATCTAGCCATGATTTTGATAATCATTTAAGGGATGACGATTACACCCCATGGCATGATATTCATTTTATGATAACTGGTGCGGCCGTATGGGATTTAATTTTTCATTTTAATCAAAGATGGATATATTCTTTGACAAAAAATATTAATAAAACAAGGAATGCTAAAATCAACTCTCTCCATTCTTTCAATTCGCCACATTCTCTTGTTACTCCCAAGCAAATCGGAACCAAGGCAGAGATACAAGCTTTTCGGACCTGGAAAAGTATAGACGAAAATAAAGACAAGAATTACGTATCTGGAATATACTCATGGTATGAATTACTGTTTAAACGTGCTAAAAATAGTATATATATTGAAGATCAATTCCCATTTCAAGATAAATCTATAACTCAAGTATTGGGACAACAACTTAAACTTGAAAAAAATCTCAAAGTTATAATTGTGGGGCCGATGAAACCAAATTTACCTGGGATTTTCCTTTCGATGATTTCAAAAGAAAGCATTAATGATATTAACAATAATCTATCATATTTGAGACAAATGGGGGAAGGCAGGGTTAAAACATATTCGTTAGTTTCTCAACATCCTGAAATTGCTCAAAAAAGACAACAAATCTACGTTCACTCTAAATTAATGATAGTGGATGATTGTTGGATTAAGATAGGCTCTGCCAACATGGATAAAAAGGGTTTTCAAGATTCGGTGGAATTTGATTTAGGTATTACTTCCACAGAGCTTTCAAAAAAACTTAGAATCAGACTATGGAAAGAACATCTAAATCCTAAAGGTGATTTGACTTTTACAGTTAATGTGGATAATTTTGAAGAGGGATACGAAGAATGGATGAAATTGGCATACAACAATGGGAAGAGGGTTGAGGATAATAAACCAATAGATGGACATATATATTATTATAATTTTGAAGAAATGAATTTTCCCTCTCCATATTTAAATGCCAAATAACAAGAATTTTTTTTTCAAAATCATATCGAATTGGGAATCAATCATAGAATAGCATCCCAATAGGATTAACTTAGTAAAGAATTCCTTGCAATAGGCAGAATAATAACCCTATCGTTCTAGATTTACCAATAAGATGTGCTTTGTTTGTGATGCTACCATCTGAATCCAAGACCCCTGATTAATCATCCATGCATTTTAAACCCCCTGTACATATCCTCATGATTTCCACTGAACTTGTATTCCATATAGAACTTAATTCCGTTTTATTATATACTTAAGTGTAGTAACGTTACATATTTAATCAAATATCAAGTAATTCCAGAATGTATATATTATAAAAAAGGATAGAAAATTAACTAGTTTTTATGAGTTTTCTAAAGTTTTCTAAATTCTTTGTCATCTCTTCTTGAAATGTTTCTTCTGTATATCCGTGAACTTCAATACCATGTTTTTTTGCATTTTCAAATAATTCTTCCTCTGTTTCACCATACATTGTATGAGTGCAAACAGGATCTCCTGCATCTTTGCAATTAATACTTAAGGTCATATAAAATCCGTATATTTCATAAATTTAAGGATATCTATCAATTTCTATTGTTTTTCAGAATTATAATATGTCTAAAATAATTCTTTTTAGATGTATGTTAATAATAATTTTAGAAGACGGTAGAGTTGACGGCATAATCTTGGTTTTTAATAATTTATATGAATTGAATATAATCCAAAAAAACTGGCCAAAAGAAAACTATGATGAAGATATATCTTCAGATTTCCGATTTCCCTTACTTATTCCATCTTAGTCCTTGATAGACCGCTGGAGAAGGCTTTGGTGGGCTTGGACAAAGATTTAAAGGCGTCTAATTGAGTCAGATGAAAATAGCGACGTATCTGTTTCGAGATACTAATTGCTAGTGATGATATTATGCGTTCAATGACTGCTAATTTTGTTGCAAATATAGTCTCTATAGATGCTATTATAGTGGTCTATGTAATGAATATACTAACACGGCGCGCTGCTACTATGGATTAAAGGATGAATGCATATGAATTGTGAAGTTATAACATACCGTGATAAATTTCTCTATCTTTCTCCTCAAGTCGACTTATTAAGTTACAAGGATTTCCCACCTAAAGTTGATCATTGGAATTGAATTACAAAAATTTAATTAACATCTTTTAAATAAGGAAGACAATGAAAGAAATCCTTTCTATCTTTTTATCTAGTTTTGTTTTCGTCATGGTGACATCATTTGCTTATGGACAGCCATTTGATACTGCCACAAATCTTGATGCAACTACAGATCAAACTACGAATGCGACTACTCCTGAATTTACTATAGGCAAAAGTGAGAACCTTACCATAACTGATGTTAGGTACCGCGGAGAATCAAATCAAATAACAGGAACAGTTACAAATAACTCTACAAGTGAGCAAACTTCTATATCTATATATGCAGTTTTATTTGACAAAGACGATAATTTTCTTGGGATTGCTCAAGGAACACCTTTAGTTGATTCACTGCCCCCGGCTGATAATTCTCCATTCTCTATAGATTTATTGTCAGGATTTGGGCTATATACAATGCCTGAGGAAGTAAATGGTATTGACCATTATACAATATATGTAAGGGGATATGAGCCCCTTTTCTAACATTAGGTGAGTCTGCCAAAAACAAAGAAAGTTGATAGATCAAATCATATCACCATTCTGTTATTTTTTTTTATGAAAGGTATGAAAATAAGATTTTATAGATTTTTGATTGATAAAACTTTGGTTTCATGATACAATCAGGTAAAATTGGTATTGATGGGGGGGCGAGTGATATTCTGAAGGAACAGGTGAGTTTTGAGTATTTCCTTTCTTTGAGACTGGTCGATTGTTCGGTATCTGCTGTCTCAGATGCTGATAAATCCTCCTTCTCTAGGGAATTGGATTCTGTATAGACATCATTTGTTTCAGTAAGTTCTTGAATTTTTTTTTGAATTATTCTTAATTTCTCTTACTACAAAAACTATTTTAAATTATCTGGATAATTCAAAGATTTCTAGATTCTCATAGTTCTATATTAGATCGTTATTGTTGTTTTTACAAATCTCCATTGGAAGTTCCATTATTACATATATCTTAAGATGGTCTAGAACCATCAAAATCAAAATTGTATCAAATGTAAGGTACTGATAAAATCATATTTATTTTAGAAATGAATTTAAAATAAAAAAATGTTACGCTTGTAACTTAATCTCATTGGGCGCATAAAACTCTAATGCTTTACTGGTTTTGATAGATATTCTATCATCAACCTATCATTATATGGTTATGACATTCAATTAGATTCCTTTTTTCTTGCTCCGGTAAGGAGTCTAAATCACTTTGTCTATATGCGCATATTGGAATAAAAGGGATTTGAAATTGTGAAGGCAAAGTACACTCATAATCAACAACCTCTTTTGAAAATCCATTTTCAAAGAAACAATCCATCATACAAAATGCTCGTAGTCCTGTCTTTCCACCCTGTATGGATTGCTCCACCAAATCATGCCATTGATTTATTATCTTGCCCTTGTCTACTTTACCATCTGGGATATACCATTCTTCGTTCTTTAACATTATCAGAGATTTGTCTTTAAGTAAACTGTATACATTATAAAGTCCATTTGACTGTAAGAGAAGAGCGGTCTTTGTAACGTCCATGTCTTTTCTAATTAAAAGCAGATTTAATTCATTGGTTTCAATTCCCTTTTTGATAAAATCAACTGCGTCTCTTATCTCTTCCTGTATTGTACTATAAGAAGCGAGGACATGATCTGTTGATTTTACTTTATCAAACCTACTTTTTGCAGGAGCCAGAATAGAAAGAAGATCAGAAAACCTAAATGGTTTTTGCAAAATGGTTATAGAAGATAACAATTTTTCCTTTTCTATTTTCTCCTTTATTATGTTATGACTAACGGTTGTTGTAAAAATTACTCTTTGTTTTGATCGCTTTTGCAGTATTTCCTTAGCCATATCAATTCCTTTAAAATTGTCCATCTTGATATCGATAATTATCGTGTCAAAAACAGATTGATAGGTTAAAATGGAATTAGTCTCTTTTAACTCTTTGTTACCCTCATAGAGTTCCTCAATACCATTAACAATGGTGTAAGATACATACGATGTAATAGCATTAAAAAACTGTCTGTAAAGATATTGAATCTCTGAATTTGTTTCTATCACAAGAACGTTTATACGTTTTCTTGCATCAATTGATTTTGCATCAGAATCCATTTTGATTCCTTCACTTTGATTGTTGTTCAGACCCCGGTTTTGATCACTCAGTTTTTTTTCACCTCCATACTTAGAATATTGAATTTCATAGTCATGTCATTTACCAATTTTGAATGATGATCTGAATTTTTGACGTAATCAAGCATTATGTTGCTTTCGCTGTCAATGACAACATCATCCTTATGGAAAAGCTTAAAAAGATAATAATTGAAAGGGAATTGACTAAGCAAAGATTGTGGATAAGCAGAGACACAGGAACCAGCAAACTGCTTTGTGTGCCACCAGTTTTCCAATCTAATACATTCATCAAAATGTTTGTTCATAAGAAGAAACATGGGGCAGTCTAGAGTAAGACGAATATTTTTATCCTTTCTGTTTTTGTTGTACTTGGTTTTATCCATCAAATCATCCTTTAGTTTGTCAAACTCTTTAAAATTGTCCATTAACGCAGCAAGGTAATAATTTGTCAAGTCCACCAAAACCAAATTTCCATTTTTTACATTTTCGTTAAATCCATTAATTTTAGATGAAAGTTCAAGCATATAGTCATCATTTCTTAAATAAACCGATCCATGGACACAAAGCTGTCCTCTTTTTAGCCCTTCGTTGATATAGGAAGAAATTGCATTGTCTAAGTCAAGCTGGTTGTTGTATAATAATATTATATGCGAATTTTGAGATGGATTGATAAGCTCATTGTAATTGTCTTTATGTATAAGACCATGATGCTCCATGAGTGATTTTAATTGTTTTTTATCTAGTTTGGCAATATCTTCGGCCTCATATGCGCAGATACCCTTCAAAGGAAATGAAAAATGCTTTTCTAAAGAGCATTCATAGTGTATTAGTTTATCGACAAGACAATCGACGGTCCCATTACCCTTTATAAATCGCTTGTTGTTAAAAAAAGATTTAGTATCTCCAAATACCCTTAGTCCATTAATCTTTCCCTTTAAACTTGATGGTAATACTGACCCTTTTGAAAGAGAATCATCAACTGCTTTTTTCCATTTCATTTTGGTCCTATCCTCGTCAAAAAAATCACCTATAAAATACCACTGTGACGAAAGTATTGTTATTACTCCATCCTCCAATAGTTTCAAAACATCAAATTCATGGTATTCCTTTACCATGCGCTCAATAACTTGGTCCTTATCTAATTCATCTGTTATCAACAGTATGCATTCATTATTTGACAAGCCATCTTTTAGAAATTTAAAAGCAGCATCTAGTTTCTCTTGACTATTGGAATAAATAGACAATCTATGGTTAGGAATATCAACGAAAGGAGAATTAATAGTAGCACTAGTCAAAGTATACGAGTAATAGGGATGAAATCCTTTTATACTTTTTTAAGGCTATTTTAGCAAAATTTTTATATTTATGTATTAAATTGACTGTATTCCACTAATTTATTGTCGAATTGAATGTACATAGGTATAATTCGTATCTATAATCATTCGATCAGTCTAAAGGTTAATATTTCAAAACCAGATGGTTGATTTTTGATATTAGTCTCATCCTGAGGAATAAAGAATCTTTTCTATTGGTTTGCTTATTATGGTTAGAGTAACTCATGATTATAAGCTAGAATTCTAACAGTAGTCGAACGCTCTTCATCGAGTTTAAATACTAATTCTTCCTCTCCTGTGATTGAGCAGTATTATCCCTTACTAAAATTATCTTTATAAAATTGAAAATTTATATAAAAAGGGACCAGATATTCTTTTTGGTTTTAAAGCCGATATTATATTTATAAAGACAAATGGAATGGGACTAATAAATGGTAATTGAAAGGTTCGACTAGCCTCAAATTGCTATTAGAAAGTAGTATGACAGTGACATTCAGTGATAGCTCTACATATAAAACCTTAATTTTTTAGTTCAAATAATATAAAATTATAGCTGCAATTAGACTCTTGATATCCGCATGGTTTCCACCGAACTGAGCCATTAAACCATGAGGAACTTAATCTCACCGAATTATGTACCTGTGCATAGTAATTACATTGTATGGTAAAACATGTAGGCTAGCCTGTAATTATCATCTTTTTCAAACAAATCGTTTTTGTATTCATTTTCACAATAAAAGTCGCAAGAATAATGACCCTTGACTATTTTGAGAGTAAAGGTCAGTTAAACTATCCTTTGTAATCTGTTATGATATATTCTTTTTTGCGCAGGAATCGCAGTATTTTTCTAGGATGGTAGCTCCATCTGCAGTGAATATTACCTCCTGAGTAGCTATGTTACTACAACTTATACAGTATCTTGTTTTTCCGCTAATATCCGCGTATGCCCTCATCGACGAAAATTTCTTAAAGGGAGAGCGCAAAGACATTAACAAAGGATTAGAATTATTTTCACTTGTCATATAATATATATACATTTCGTTCCTATTAAGTATGTGATGATGCATATCGCTGATAGATCACTATAATCGTTACTGTAAATCGAAATATGGTAGATTTCAGCTAGTTCAAATAATAATGCCCTTACATTGATCGGACTTTTGCATTTAACTTTAACCACATAGTGAAAATGAATTTTCTAGTGTTGTATAGGCCAATACAATGACATCAGAGATTATGAATGACTTTATAGTAATAAAAATCAAAGGCTCAAGTTAAAGATAAATATCTACTCTTGTGGATATCCGCATGGTTTCCACCGAACTGAGCCATTAAACCATGAGGAACTTAATCTCACCTAACCCTAACAGTTACAATTTGATAATATGTCTACCGATAATACCTCTTTGATTTGGAAATGATAAAATCCGACATATGAATTACGAAAATTCCGAGAAATCCCATTATGCATCCAAAGGTGGCTAAAAATATATTCTCAGGCAGATGACTAGGATATCCCAATTCTTTTAGGGTTATTTGAATGATAAATATCATTACAAGATTAGAAGATCCTATTGTTGCCGTAAGAGACGCACCAATCCTACGTAGGCCAATTACATAAGATAAAGAACCAATAAATGGAATTAAAGAAAACAAAAGCAAGATAACTATGTTTCTAGGTATTGATAATAATTCCATTTGTGATGGTGATTCATTCAGATATTGTGTTGTCGTGATCATTGTATCGAATAGCAATGCAAAGACCATGAATACCACAAGAATGAGACCTGAAACAAACATAGATGCACCTGCAACATGAACGGAAGAGTGTTTTGTGACTAATTTTCCAAGGAATAGTACACCAGCTGCAAAACCTACAGCCGAAAGGATCGCCTCCAAATCGCCTAAACTAACTAACGAAAGGATTGTGGGATATATTGAATTAATATTTATATCTCCAGCTAGATTCGATAAATTTACATTGGAAATATCATCAATAGATATATCGCTAGCCAAAGATAGAAAGAACCCTAAAGACCCAATAAATATACCAATGATTTGAAATTTGTTTAATCGTTCTTTTAAAAATACTCTTGCTAAGATAATTATTAGAATGATTTCAATCGGTCCAGCTATAAGAGCTTCTTTAGATGCTCCTATTCGATTTATAGAGTCATACCATGTAAATATTCCTAAAGAGAGTGATAAAGATGCCATCAGAAGAGCTTTCCAACTTTTAGTAAATATCTTGATAATATCTGCGTAGGTTTTAGTAATAATACAAGCAACTGATAACAACATTAGGCCAGATAATGTTATACTCAAAGATGAAAGCACAATTGGAGAAATTCTAAGATAATAGATTGTAAGATACTCTATAATGACTGATTCGAAAGAAAGTGCAAGAGCATACACAAAAACTACCCATGATTTATAAAATAACAAAAGAACAATTCTATATACTTTATCTCTTATATATTAGGCATTCACCTTCATTAAATACCATGTCCCAGCATTCAAAAATTGTTTAAACAGTATTCTTCTTTGCCAATTATATTATCGAATATCAATTAAATGACTATTTGTATAGGTTGAATGTTGATAGATATTTATGGACAAAGAACCATCCAATTCAATCCAAATCAAAAAGAAAATATAATTACTAATATGGATATTGAGGAAAAATAAATTTGTGATACTGTGATAGTAGTCAAAGGATTAGTTTAGTGAGAGATCATTTACCTAACTGCAAAATCAATTGATCAATATTTCATAGAATTATTATATTAGTTCATTTAGAAAAGTCTTTAAATTGTTTCTTGATAAATTAAATGTATAATCCTATTTTCAATACCGATATCGGCACGCTTCCAATTATATCTTTGTTGAAGTTTGACTATCTTACAATAAAACATCGTCTAAGCTAAGCAGAAATAGTATGAGATCATCTATTACGTTTTAGACATTAAATCGGTTCACCGTATTAGTTTCTTATTTTTGCTCGAGCCGCAATCTTTGCTATTCTAATTGGTTCAGGAATTGAACCTTGCAGAGTAAAGGAATTAATTATTGTAGATGCTTCTTTTAAACTAATTCCCCAGTACCGGATGAATAGGTTCATGCCGGTATCTAATAGAATTTTGTCTCGCAGGCCCAGTTTACGATATTGTTCTAATTTTATCTTAGAGTCTTTGGAAAAATGATGATTTATAGCCCCTTCCAGTCCTTCCGAGTCTTCGAAAGTTATTGCTATTACCGGAAGATTGGTACTCTCTTGAAGTTCTTTACCATCTATAATATTGTACATGCTTATAATAAGCCCATCAATCATGATGCAATTAACGTCATTTCTCTTTAATGACTTATACATAGACAAGATGATTTGTGTTGCATCATTACCTTCAATCGTAGCATTTCCAAAAATCATACCATCAATTACAAGATCACGCCGCATTACTATTCCCGCAAGTGTAGAGCAAATACTAGTTTTTTTGAAGCTTTCGGCTATACCTAAAACTCGTATACCTTTTTTCTCAGTATGAATTTTCATTTTTGTTCTCCTTCTTTCGCGAAATTAAATTTCTATAGCTGCTATGCATAAATACATTATAGTATTCTTTACAGAAATGTCTAACTCTCATCCGAGAGTCAATGGGACCTTATCAAGGAATGTTATATATTCAATTATGAAGCATTCACGAATAGTATCCATATTGGATTAACTTGATAAATAAAACCTTGCAGCAGTTAGGACAATATTTCTATTTGTCTTGATTTACAATAATTAGTGGTTTTTTTGTTAGCCTACAATATGTTTTCAAAATACCGTTAATTAAATCCTAAAGGATGTTATACACAAGGGATATCCTCATAATTTCCGCTCTTGATTATGACTCTATAAACTTGTGTGTGAATTATCGTGACATTCACCTTACATGTGTAAGCTTATACTAAGATTAAATTTCGTGTTCATATGATAGAATTTAAATTAATAAAATTTATCTATTTTAGAAATTTAATAAAATAAATATAACTTATCATTTAACATAAATAGATTCATTAAAATTTTTCGATATCTTCAAATACAAAAATTATATTATTATATAAATGAGCTATATTGAAGAATTAGAAAAAAAATATCTGGAATTTGATAGCCTAATGAAAACTGGCCTTCCCAAGGTGGATACTCATCTAATTTTGGACATTCTTCATCGTATGGCAGGAGAAAAGAATCCCATGTATACCTTAGAAATCTTTCTCAATAAAAAACCCGATGTAGAGGAGTTAAGAAATAAAATATCCAATGATTTAGAAGTTATGCCGGCATTTTATGACGGGGGAACACATGTTGTAATTGCTCATAGAATTAATCTAGAAATGCTTGAATACTTATCTTCAGATGAGAATGTTTACAGGATTCGAGGAACATATACAGGACATGGTCAAGGTGCTTCCATCGGTCCAGTATTTGAAAGAGAGGATCAAGAGGAAACATGGGCTGATTATGACAGAACCCATGGCCGCATATACGCAACATGATCGGAACGAGAGGTTCTAGAGACAACATGTGCGACCAATGAGTGAAAATTTTTCCATAGATATATTTTAAAATGTATGTTATACTTAGGAATCCTATCTAAGGGAAGTGTTCCTCATGATGATAAGTATATTATATGATGAGTTAATGATGTTGTGTTATCCAAGCTAAACAGTCACAATTAGTTTATAGATGAATATGGATATTGTTACACAGAACTGTTAAATGAACAATCTAATTTTTAGTAAACTGCGTTTATAAAAAGTTTGATTAACATAAACATTTTTGAGAATTTAAATCTATTAGCAAGCGAGACCTACATACTTGCCTACATCAAAATTAAAAATTTTCAACTTCATGATCTTTATTAAGAAGTAAAAATGGGAGAACTCACTTTGACATTGATCTATGCTTCATTGGTCACACTAAAAGAATATTGTTATCTTGGAGATCGTGGTCTAGATGATTCTAATCTAATGATGAATGAATTAATTATCTGTCATAGATTTGGTTAATTTATCATCAAATTTAAAAAAAACATATGTTTATGAATAAGGATAAATACGATTTGCACTTTATTCTATCAATTTATATAAAAGATCATGATCAATATAATATGAATAATTCTCATCATCAATACCCACCTTCTAAATTGTTCATAATTTACTGTACTCTAGCAGGGTTTATTGCCGCTTGGGGAATTTCTGGATTATTAGTTATTATAGATTTGATTTCTCAAACTCCTGCAGGTTCGTTCTTTGGGGCAATTGGTATATCGTTGGGATACTATGACCCTGTTAATGCACCGCTTGTTGGATTCGTATTGCATATTTTGACAGGAACTATAGCCGGAAATATATTTGGTCAAGTTTCCTTATTTTGGAAACGAATATCGCCATATGATTCCAAGCATGGCTTAAAAACTGGGACGGTAGTAGGTGGAGTATTATGGACTACCTTATTTGTCCCCGTTGCAGTATTGGTTATGCAACCTATGTTAGATTCATTTAACTTAGGGATAACGCCAAATCAATATGTATACTCAGTTGCCTCTACCTTTAGTAACCTTTTTGGAATAATAATATTCGGATCATTGGTATTTCATTTAATTTACGGGGCTTTAATGGGTTTCATGGCCGGGAAGATGTGGGAAATTAAAGCATTTTCATTAACCAAAATGATTTGATGATAAATTCAAACGGCGATACCAAAGATTCTCTAAATCATGATAGAAAGCAGGATATTTGAACCACCTAACGATATCTTTGAGATTGTTCTATAAATGTTGCTTTGAGGCAAGTTCTGATGATATGAGCACGAATTCAAGACAAAATGCTTGTTATTTTTAATATAGATTCTATATGTTGATTATTATTGTAATTCAATCAAATTAATTAAAATTGGTTAAATAATTGCGTTAGATAGATACCGACCTGTTTGCAGGAAATTAAAAATTTATTTATATTGACTTGTGTGGTATAATTTGTGGTCATCAGAACTAAAGTGTACTCAGATTATTAGATTAGCTAATTAGGATTTTGCAATCCGATCTAATAAACCCCTAGATTTTGAGTTTAGAATTTTGTAATTTGAAATTTATATTAGATTCATATATCTTGTGATTAAACAAACGTTAACACAATCTTGATATTTATTGTTAATACGATGCAGTCATTACCAAAAAAATAATATTTTTGTTATATCCTATGATAATTATCTTGGTTAACGTTATTTACTTTAACTTGCCCTATAGTTGGGATCAAAAGGTATCGATAGAATCCACTAGAGGTCTTTTCAATATATTAACAGGAGAGTTATTATCAAACGAATATTATAATCAATTAGCGTTCGAATTTTTATTTGAGATAAATAAACATACAAACCAATAAAGACAAATAGAAATCTCATGAAAATATTGAAACGGGGGCAATAAAGATTTAAAACCCTTTCGTATATCCTGATTAACCAATTTTGCTATCCGAATAAGGTTATTTTGAAAGACATCTCGTCAATAGACATGGTGAAATATGTAAAATACCAGAGTCCGAGTAAAAAAGGACAAAAGGGAAGAAAGCACTCGGTGGATTTTGGAATTTTTCAAGCAAATGCAAGGAGTAGCGAATGAAATGAAAGGGTTTGTAGTAATGGATAGTTTAGACGACCTATCTGAATCAATAGTTCCTACATTTTGGGAGACCAAAAAAGACATGGACAAGTTCTATCAAACAGACAACAGAAATCTGTCAAGGTTGGTTGAAAGACTCCAAACTGTATTTGAAGAAATGCCAGAAAGAAAGGACTATCAAGTTTCAGGCCTCAAATTCTAATTGTATAGTCAATTTGCAGAACTTGTGTCCCATAGCCATGCATTTAAGCTGTGAGTGCTAGATAATATCATGGACAAAGACGGAGGAGGCCATCAAGGCGTTCTTGGAATACATCACATCACAGCCATTGCAGGTGATCCTCAAAAAAATATTGATTTTTATACAGGCTTTTTAGGGTTACGTTTAGTCAAGCTGACGGTCAACTTTGATGATCCTCAGACATATCATTTCTATTATGGGGACAATATAGGCAGGCCGGGAACAATTCTGACATTCTTCCCTTGGCAGCACATGCCAAGAGGATTCAGGGGAACAGGCCAGGTAGTCACTACATCGTTTTTGATACCCGAAAACTCCCTAGACTACTGGATGAATAGAATGAAAAGCCATGGTGTTGGCTTTACTGGTCCCAACCAGAGATTTGGTAACGAAGAACAGGTAATCACGTTTTACGATCCCGATGGTATGGAGCTGGAGCTTGTTGCACACAGGATTGCTGAGGAAAGGAAAAACCATGTTTGGAGAGATGGCCCCATCCCCAAAGAATATGCAGTCAGGGGGTTTTATTCAGCAACCATTTCCTTGGAAGGGTACGAGCGGACTGCTGCTATATTAACCGAAAATATGGGTTTTTCCAAAACCAAGAATGAAGGAAACCGATTTAGGTTTGAGATTAAGAACAAGGAAAAAATAATAGACGAGTTCTACAGCAACAAGGAAGAAAGGCAAACCGGTATTTTGGATTCTGCATCAGCTGTGGACATAGTTTGCCTACCATATACACAAAGAGGGTACATGGGTGTGGGTACTGTACACCATATTGCATGGCGGACCCCTACTGATGAAAGCCAGATTATGATGAGAAAAAAGATTGTCAGTACAGGTCTTGATGTCACACCCATAATAGACAGAACCTATTTCCACTCTGTATATTTTAGGGAACCGGGCGGTGTCCTGTTTGAGATAGCAACCGACCGCCCGGGCTTCATGGTGGACCAAAGGGAGGAGGAGTTGGGGCAAAAACTCTTGCTACCCAAATGGTTTGAGCCCGATCGCAAATACCTCGAGAAAGTGCTTCCCAAGATCAACATTCCGTCGATTGATAGACCTTCTCCCTCCAATCAAGGGAGCGGAATAGATGGCAAAGAACCATGACGAAACTTGACTTTAAACACAGATTTGTTCCTTCATCCTTACATCAAAGTATCGGAAATGATGCTGGTCAACAACACAAAAGGATCAAAGACAACAAATCAGAGTTACTGAACCTGTTATTGCTTCATGGTACAGGAGGAAATGAGGAGGACTTGATACCTATAGGCCAAATGATATCTTCCTCTGCATCTTTGCTAAGCCCTAGAGGTAAAGTGCTAGAAGATGGAATGCCACGGTTTTTCAGAAGACTTTCAGAAGGTGTATTTGATATGGAAGACTTGGCGTTTAGGACTAGGGAATTAGCGGATTTTGTCAGGGAGGCGTCATATCTCTACGATTTTGACTTAAACAAAACCGTTGCAGTCGGTTTTTCCAACGGAGCAAACATTGCTGCAAGTCTCCTTCTTTCTTATTCAGATATAGTAAAAGGCGCTATACTGTTTAGGGCAATGGTCCCATTCATACCCGAAATTCCACCTGATCTATCAGGTAAAAAGGTTCTCTTGTGTGCAGGAATGTTCGATCCAATAGTATCAAAAAACCAAACAGAAAGCCTATTAAACATATTGCAGAAAAGCAGGGCTGACGTAGCTTTGAAATGGCAGCAAACTGGACACAACCTTACAGGAGCAGATATTACAGAATCAAAGAAATGGCTGTCTGAAAACATTAATTGAATCATGTCAGTCTAAGTTACAATCTATGTGCTCCTTCATGTGATGAGTATGAAGCATTTTCCGTAAAGCCATATAATTATTACCTCCGGGTCAAGCTTGTGATTAGAGTCAATATACAAATTCTCCGTAACATCGTCCTAATCTTGCCTAGGCGTGTACGTTTAAAACATCAATAATTTTTAAAATCAAATTTGTCATCCTTTTTAAATATTATTACCGATTATTTCTTATAGGTCAGATATTGCATAATCCTAGCGAAATACTTTAATGAAATGCATCTTTTATGATTAACGATCCTATGATATTACCTTGACTTAAGAACTTAATTCCACAAGTAATAACACAATGGATCATCTAAAAAATAAAGAGTTGAGTAAAATGAATTCAGATGAAATTTATGAAAAAACTTCAGGAATAAGTCTCTCCTCCTGGTTTGCAAATACTCCAAAGTCACTTAAGCATAAAAAATTAGGAAAAAACATCTCGGTAGATGCAGTTATAGTTGGAGGAGGAATTGCAGGATTATCTACTGGATATATCCTTTCAAAAGGAGGCAAGCGTGTCGCAGTACTTGATGACGGAAATTTAGGTAGTGGTGAAACCGGACATACTACTGCACACATCACTCATGCCCTAGATGACAGGTATTTTAATTTAGAAAAAATGTTTGGAATAGAAGGATCGTTATTAGCAGCTGAGAGTCATACAAGCGCTATTGATTTCATAGAAAGAGTTGTATCTGAAGAGAAAATTGAATGTGATTTTGAGCGGTTAGATGGTTATTTGTTCTTAGATTCAAAAGATGATAAATCTGCTTTAAAAAAAGAATTAGAAGCAACCCATAGAGTGGGTATCAACACCGAAATAGTTCAAAAACCTCCATTAAATTCATCGAACCTGGGGCCAAGTCTTAGATTTCCTAACCAAGCACAATTTCATCCATTAAAGTATCTTGTAGGATTAGCTAGGTCTATCTTGAATAACAATGGTGACATTTTTACTGGAACACATGTTCAAGAGGTTTCTAAAAATGGAATAAAAACATCCGACGGATTTCACGTGTACGCTAAACAGATAGTAATAGCTACCAATGCACCTATTGTAGATAAAGTAAGTAAAATCTATGATAAACAAATTCCATATAGAACATATGCAGTGGGAGCTACAATAAAAAAAGGAACAGTTCCAAAGGCATTATTTTGGGACACAGGCAATTATGATTCAAAAAGTGATGTTAATCCCTATCATTACGTTAGAATTCAAAGAATGGATTATCCTAATAGCAATGATGATAATGACAATAACTGTATCCCCAATAATTCAAAAATAAATAATGTGGAAAGTTCTTATGACTTGCTAATTATTGGTGGTGAAGATCACAAAACTGGTTATGAAAATGATGTTGAAGAAAGACATACTAGGCTAATAGATTGGGCAAAGCAACGTTTTCCAATTGAAGAAATAAAATATAAATGGTCTGGACAGGTCATGGAACCACTGGATTCATTAGCCTTTATTGGACTAAATCCAGCTGATAATGAAGAGACCGAGAGTCAAAATAATAATATCTATATTTGTACTGGGGATTCTGGTAATGGAATAACACATGGTACTATAGCTGGTATGTTAATATCAGATTTAATATTTGGAAAGCAAAACAGATGGCGCAATTTATACAACCCTTCTAGAGACGTAAATGTTGCTCAAAAGAAAAAGAAAGTTGATAGTTCGGAAACAAGCTCCGGTAATAACAATCACGCAAAAGTGGATAATCCCAATACAATAAATAAATTTCAAAGTGAATCCTTTCTGAATTCACTTTCACTTGATCAAGGTGCAATTATAGAGCAAAACTCTGACGATCCAATTGCTGTTTACAAAGATAAAACAGGTAAAGTAACTAAATATTCAGCCAAATGTACTCACTTAGGTTGCACTGTAACATGGAATTCTTTAGAAAAATCTTTTGATTGTCCATGCCATGGTTCAAGGTTTTTTAATAATGGAAAAGTAATTAATGGTCCTGCAAACAATGACTTGGACAAAAAGTAAATAGTAAACATTTTAACAACGATCGTAAGCATGAGGAAAACTTTACAGGATTACTGGCCTGAACCTAACCTATGACCTTACTACTATCTACATCAGATTCTAATTCAGGTGAAATAGTTGTGGATTACATGAATGTCAAGCAGTATGATAAACAATGAGAACAAATCCTTAATGCTTATCATACTTTTGGCATATTGGCTTGTTACTGGTTGGTCTTAACTGCGTTGGCTTACGGGACTACAAACTTATGCATGTTGAGTTTACTTATCCGAGGTCAATTGATAAGTAATCCAGAATTGTATAACATACTATTTAATATCTGATCTTGCTATTCTAAGGTAATGGATATCTTATTGGTCTTTTCTAACTGTTTTTCTCTATGATGGAGGAATTAACTGATATATTAAACATATAAACTCAATCCTTGTATGATAAAAAAATATGGAAAAATGTTTTATTTGCTATCAAATGGGGTTATAAAGTCTATTTCGCGGGGATTATTTCCAAAGACGAAATTGATAACTGAACTAAAGTAATGATTCTAGTTCCAATGTAAATATAGAATGAAGAATAAAAAACAAAAAAAGTTAAGTTAAAATAAATTTAAGCACATGTAATTACTAACTACTGCATCGTTGAATTATCAGTCATACCTGTAGAATTGCTCATTCCTCCAGTCGTATTGCTCATTCCTCCAGTCGTATTGCTCATTCCTCCAGTCGTATTGTTAGTTCCCATTCCACCTGTCATGTTGCTGATTCCCTCGGTTATTTGTTCATGAAACATTGCAGAGACAGGCGCAATCATTGATGCTCCCACTAATGTCGACGTTGCTGCTACTATGCTTAATACTACAAATAAGGTTGTTTTATACATATACATTTTCTTTTATTATACTTTATAAAGTTATACAAAAATGTATTATAATAATATCTAACTTTTATCTTTTAAATTATGTTGACTAAATATGTCAATATCCCTAATGTCCTCAGTTTTTTTGAAGTATTATATCGTTTTTTGACTCAAGGTGCCTTTCTCTGGAGTTTACAATTGGTGTTTATCTTTTCTTTTCCTGGATATCAATTGTCTGGACCAATTTATCAACAATCAATTTAAAATATATAGTTAATTCTATCTTAAGATAGTACAAATTCTAATTTTCTTCAACCTCTAAATTTTAACTAATATGTAATAAAACAACGATCCTAAACCTGATTATGTTGCTAGATTCAGTGACTCACATTATCTAAAAATATTTACAGTTAAAATTATTGCTATTAGCAATTAACTTCAGCACATTACATGATGTAAGAAATATTTATATATTGTAACGTGTATTACATATGTTACATATGAATAATAAAGATATAATACCAAATGACTTGTTTGACCGATTCTTTGATGTACCTTTCGGAAGAAGAGGAAGAAGATTATCTTCTATGTTTGATGCAAGGAATATGTTTGCACGAGATTTCGATTCCATTTACGATGAAATGGACAAAATGTTTGACGTGTTTAACAATATGTCAAATAATGCTCCCAAAGAACTTGTGAGAGAGTATAATACAAAAGAAGGTAATAAGGTTCGAGAAATTGGACCAATAGTTTATGGATATTCAATGACCATTGGACCTGACGGTAAACCACATGTAAGGGAATTTGGAAATCTCAAATCTCTAAAGAACAACAATACACAAAATATAGGATCTCAATTGGAACAATCTTCCCAGATTTCTGCAGAAAGAGAACCATTAGTTGATGTCAATACTACTGATAACGGCATCAAAGTAATACTAGAAATGCCTGGAATTAGAAAAACCGATATTCAAATAAAAGCATATGATTCTAAGGTTGAAGTAACAACAAGTAAGGACGCCCAAAGAAAATACCATAAGACAATTGATCTTCCAGAGCAAGCTGATATAGAGACAGCAAGGTCTGTATACAACAATGGTATATTGGAAATAACCTTCGACCAAAAGAAAGTCAATAAACCTGCAGGTAAGGAAATTAAGATAGAGTAGGATAAATCTAATCTTCAATCTTCTTTTTTTACAATTATATTATCTACCAATAAATTTCAAATTATTTAGTAATATTGTCACAGACTAAAATAGATACGGTTAGTAATTTTATACACAACTACAAATTATTTATTGTTAAGGAACAAAAGATTTCTATTAATGTATGACCATGAATTATATTTACATAACAATAGTTTAATAATATTCGATTTTCATCCTATTCCAATTACCAAGTAACAAATCCAATGATGGTCTCAAGCATATAATTATTAAATCTGACGATTCTATAGACTCATGTGGCTATCCACATGGTTTCCACCGAACCTGCAATGTATATGGAGCTGAATGCCGTCAAACTAACTACCAACTTATAGTAAATACATAATATGTAGCTAGGTTATCTTAATACTAGTTCCTTGTCGATTGTAAAGAAAATAACGGTAATTCAAGTCCTCATACCTAGCGAACTTTGACCTGTCATATATTGTGTGTGTCGACAAGACTATTTTCAGGATATAATACTAAAATACTATTTCATTCTTGTAGCGAAATGGTAAATTTCTTGATGTCTCTGACCGGATTTGAAAGCCAGCCAAAAAGATCTTCTAGAACCTTTTGTTCCATTGGTCCGTCAGCAGTTAGCCATTTAGATGAAGGATAAAACACGTGCCCAAGGTCTGGATACTCAATCAATGTATGATCAGGATGTCCTACTTCTGTGAGTTTTTGTTGTAAAAGTAAAGCCTGCTGTATGGGGGTTTGTGAATCATTCTTTCCTTGTTGTATCAAAATAGATGTGTCAGAAGGAACTTTACCTATGATGTCTAAAGTAGGTATCAAAGTGTAGTGAGAGGTAAGCCAGGTAGGACAATAACCACACTTTCCATCTGGTGTTACGAGTCCTATTGTATTTAGACCGTCTATTAACCGGGGTTTGAGTTCGTCACTGATACTTATGAAAGTATCGTTATTTCTGTTATATTGGGGACTCAGTTGTTCTGCAGTTACCGTTCCATTAGTCGTAGTAATATTTTGAGAAAGAAGTAGAGTCTGGTTTCCCACAAGAGAAGTGAAAAGAGGATTCGCCGAGACCTCTTGGACTGATACTAATCCATCGTTATTGTGATCTAAAACTTGTTGGGCGTAAAGTATCCGGTTCGTAACTAACTGAAAGTAAAGTAATTCACGTAAATTTTGTGCTACCGACCCCATAAGTACAATGTTATCTACTTTTTCTGGATTGTCGATTGCAACTCTTGGGACAATCATTGTACCCTCACTATGTCCAACTAGAGACACGTGGTTAGCATCTACCTCTGGTTGCTGTATAAGTAGATCTAAAGCCTTTTCTACATCTTGCTTTAAATGATTGATCGTTATCTCTTGCCATAAATTGTTATTCAAAATTGAGAGATTCTGACCTACGTTCCTCTTGTCATACTGCAATACTGCAAAGCCTCTTTCGGAAAGATATTCAGCTATTTGAAAGAAGGGTCTGCCAGGTGGGTATACTATTGCGCCTGTTTCTTTATCTATATGGATAAAGTCTAGAGTTTCGTTCATATCCAAAGGTCCTGTACCGTGGACCAGCAGGACAGCTGGAAATGGACCATCTCCTGTGGATGGAAAATTTAATCTAGCATTTGTCTCCAAACCATTGCCCAAATCGATAACCATATTTCTATAATTAGTTGTCTGTAAATCTGATTGAGCATGACCTGTGACAACTACACTATAAAACATAAAGCATAATGCAGAAATAGAAAGAATTATCGAAACCTTTAATGACAAAACATTTGATGATATATGTTCTATAAATTAAAGATTACTGGTTCATGATTGGTATATAATTAATTGTACCATTGTAGCCCTGATATTAATCAAATAATAACAAAAAGAATAATGACGGTGTTGTATTCTCTACTAACGAATCTAATTTTGTGTAAAACCTATTTCCCCAATTTATTAAAAATACTTTTAAAAAAAGAAAAAAACTTTTAAAGATTCCATTTATGAGGGAATGTATGTTTACAATTACAAAAACTATTGGCTTGGTGGCCATATCTTTACTGGTTTTTTCCTCATTCATGCTCTATAGCTATGCTTTACCAAAAGATCCTAAATGGGGTAAGGAGGGATATTGCCTTGATCCGGTTGAACAATTATCTGGTCAAAAGTATTTGACCTGCTGTTGGCAAGAAATTGGACCCAGCCCAGATGCGTCAGAAGCTGAGACAGAGATTACGCGTTGTCAAACATGCTGGTATGATGTTAATGGTCAACCTGATAATTGTGGTGACATTTATGAACCTCGACACAATGAAGAAGTAAGCCCGGGTGCTTCTCCGACTGAAGGTGTGTCTGATGACCCTAAAGCTGGAGACGATCCTAATCCGGGTATTCCACCAACTGAGGGTGTAGTTGATGAAACAGAAAACCAAAACAATGGAAACGAAAATGAAAATGATGATACAACATCAAACACTATTCCAAGAAAGGGTGGAGACTTGGGTATATCTGACCTTAACGAAAATGTGATTGTTCAATAGCATACGGATTTCCAATCTCCTTTCTTCTGTTGATCACATGATAGACTTAGGTAAATCATTAAGCTCAAGGATTTCATATGTTAATGAAGCCTAATTGACATTGATTTTATGGTTACATACCTTTCACCGTATTGTAGTTGAGAATTGTTGCAGTGACTGTAGAACGTTACCATATGATTTATAGTAACTACTTTACCTCCAAATTTGCAATCCACACTTCTCGCTCTATAATAATTTTTTTGTCATAAAATAAGTGCAAATGATTTTTTTTAAATAATCTATTACATCCTATTCGCTCTCGCGTCGTTAGGGCGATTTTATTTTCAATCCTATTGATTGATGGTGACGATTCAATAAACACATCTAGTCAATAAAAATAATGTTGCATTAATAATAGTAATGCCTGAAGAACATGTTAACAAAAAAAAGAATGACTCGCAGCAAGATGTAGGCGATGCGGCTGACAACAGTGAGATTAACATGGATGAGTCAGGCAACATCCCAAAACCGGGACCAAGAGGAATCGCAAAAAAGATGAGAGAGACACAAAATTAGACAAAAAACCTTGAGCCTAATGACACGTAACCCTTCTTTACATTTTATTTTCTAAGCTAGCAAAATATGCAGTAGACGATTTAAATAGAGATAATTATTTCAACAAATAAAGAATACTAGCATCAGTATGGCTAATGAGGTAGATTAGAGAGTATATACGATTCTACTTGCCAGGTGTTTTTGTATCGTACCTTATCCTTTCTATCCTTGAACATCTGAAACGCTTTGGAGGTCAGTGACAGATTTTTATTACAATACATTTCCTATTTACAACTGTATTTTCTATGATGGTATCGACGTCCTGGAGGAATATGTGTGCAGCCTTAGCAATTTCTCTCGTCGCCCCGCATTGAATTGATAGTTTTTGACCGGATGTTCTTTCGCATCTTTATTTGAAATGGATAAAAATAGAAATTATAAATAAAATGTTTAAGAATATTTGATTTGATTTTTCTGATTCTAAAATAAAGAAATAAAATAGAATTTTGTGATATTGTGGTTAGAAATGATGTTAGAGAATTTTATTTAGTAGAGTTAACGAAATTAACTACCTTAGTCTTTTATATTGTTGGAAAATGATTTTGTTTGATTCATTAAAGAACAAGTTTCAGTTACGCTTTAAAAATAGAGAGTCTGCAGCCAAAATACTTGCAGGTGCGTTGGAAGATTCATTAAATAAGCTAAAAATTGACAAAAATAAAGACACCTTATCATTACTTAGTATACCTCGAGGTGGCGTAATAGTTGGAGACATCGTTGCAAACAAGTTGCCATATAAGAACGAGTTTAATATAATCATACCTAGAAAACTTACGGCTCCTCATAATCAAGAAATAGCAATTGGAGCGATAATGGAGGAAGAATTGGTCTATTTAAACGAAGAAGTCATAACAGAAATAGAAATTGATTTAGATTACATTGAAAGAGAAAAATCAAGACAATTAGAGGAAATAAAGCGTCGCAAATCTTTATACAAAAATACAAAAGAATTACTAAATATCAAAGATAAAATAGTTATTTTGACAGATGACGGTGCAGCTACTGGGGCCACAATAATAGCAGCTTCTAGATGGATAAAAAAACAGAATCCAAAGGCAATTGTGATTGCTATCCCCGTAGCTTCAAAGGATACAGTAGAGAAATTAAAGAAAGAATGTGAAATTGTAATCACAGCCACAACCCCATCTGCTACTAACTTCAAATCTGTGGAACAATATTATCAGGAATTTAAACCTGTAGAAGATGAAGAAGTTATAGAGATTTGTAGAAAGAGAAATTTACTATCTTTGTAGATTTTCTTTCATTTTTGCTATGTCTATACTAGACGGGTAAAAAGCGACATAAAATATGCGAATTTTTTGGGGGAAATTATGACAATATAAATGATATTTATAAAGAAACTCATTAAATGGCTTTTATTGGCATGATTTAACAAAACCTTTATAAAAGTCTGCAACAAACCATTCTTATGAAAAAATTATTGGCGATAATAGGTGCTCTGATATCCGGAGGCATAGCTTTCGTAGTCTCAACTTCATCACAGATAGCTGAGGCTGGATCAAACTTAAATTAAAGAGGTAAGAAAGGGATGAAAAAGCTATTCGCATTAATAAGCGCATTTATCACAGGCGGCCTCACTATTGTAACACAATCAGCAACTGCTGCTCTGACTGGAAACTAACATTTTTTTCTATTGTAATTTGTCTAAATACCATTTACTAGATATGTTTGCGACCTGTTCTATTGCACCATCTTCTTCAAATAAATGACCTGCATTTGGTATCATTACCAACTCTTTATATTTTACATTTCTTAATTGCTTGAATACTTTTTTGTTTAGGTCAATTACTGCCTTCGAATCCTTTGCCCCTATTATAAGCAAGGTCGAACAAGTAGCTCTTTGGATACTTTCAGGTCTGACTAGGTCTGGCCGGCCGCCTCTAGACACTATAGCATACACATTGTCTTGAACTATAGATGCCTCAAATGCAGCAGCAGCACCTGTGCTAGAACCAAAATAGCCAATTGGTAAACCACTAACCTTGGGAGAATTATCTATTATCCAGTTGGTAATAGAAACCAGTCTATTAGATAGCAGTCTAATGTTAAACTTGTTGAGTAAAAGACCCGGAATCTTGCACATGATTTTTTGACTTCTAATGTCTGTTTCCTGTTGTTCCAGAGTGAGTAAATCAACAAGAAGGGTTGCAAATCCAACTCCATTCAAGGCTTTGGCGACATACTGATTTCTAGGACTATTCAGGCCACTTCCGCTTCCATGAGCAAAAATGATCAATCCCAGTAGACCAGAATTGGGAACAGATAATTCTCCTTGTAAGAAAGCCTCACTATTGGGCGATATCGGGATATGAAGATTAATGGATACAACATTGGTGGCCTTATCACCAGAAGTTACACTTTCTGTCACAGATAATGATTTGTTTTAATTAATAATATAGTTTAAGATATTCATAAATAGCTAACAAATTAAATTATATCCTTAGAACTTTACCTGCTTTTACTAATATATTATAGTACATGATGATTTCACTTATTTTAAATTAGGTTCTTCCAGGTCCATATTAAGGCTATTTTTACCTT
>JAPSGR010000081.1 GCA_031177355.1 Candidatus Nitrosocosmicus sp.
GTCATCACCAATCCCAACTGATCAAGCTCGCTTACTATTTGTGTCATACGACGTTGTGTAAGCGGCTCCTGTTCAGTATACTTACATAATGATGAGTAGATTTCATAAACTTCTCCCGTATTTCCATTCTTAGATTTCATAATTGCTAATAGCACTATTTTTGTATGGGCAGTGGAATTTATTAAAACTTCGTAATTAGTATCCTTTTCAATTTTTTCTTGAGCTTGTCTAATATGTATTTCTTGTACCTCTGATGCTCTTTCTCTTTCAGCAATTTCTGCAGCAACCCTCAGCAGATCAATTGCCTTTCTTGCATCCCCATTTTCTTTTCCAGCCATTGCTGCACATAAATTTATTGCTGCTGTAGAAATGGCATTGTCATTGAATGCTAGCTTAGCCCTATCGGATAAGATCTTTTGTAATTGGAGTATAGTATATGGATTAAAAACCATTTCTTCTTCGCTCAGGCTGCTCCTTACTCGTGGATCTAGTTTGTCTTTAAATGTCAGACTATTAGATATTCCAATTAAGCTAATGAAACCACCTTCATGCATCCTCTCATTTGCCCTTGTGAAGCTGTATAAAATATCATCACCATTTTTCTCCACAAGTGAATCAATCTCATCGAATACAAGAATAACATGAAGTTTTTTTTTATTTTGTATAAAATCTAGTATCCTATCTGTTGCTTCACCCATAGACAATCCAGTAAAATATACTTGATGTTTCTTTTCTCCTTTGTTAATTCCCATTTCCTCTGCAATTTCGTAGAGAACTTTATATGCTGTATTTGCAGTCTTGGCATTTACAAATGGCACTATAACTTCTATTTCTAGTTCCTTTGCTTTCTTTTGTAGATGCTTAATTATATTTTTTATTACTGCTGTCTTTCCTGTACCGGGTTTGCCGAATAACAATAAATTAGACGGTCTAGCACCTTTTAAGACTATAGATAAAGTATGGGCTATTGTTTTAGCTTCTTCATCTCTAAAGGGAAGCTTTTCTGGCACATAATCTATTGTTAATGTCTTTCGATCCTTAATTAGCGTTTTTCCCACTGTAGATCTTGTGAAGATACCTTCTAGAATATCATCGCTCACGTCTAGTTGTCTACTCCTACATGAATTATTTCTATCTTATACAGACACCCCTATACTTCCTTTCCAAGACAATAATAATACTTTGTTAATATTATATTAACAATTTATTAACAATAACTTTTAAACACATGAATCAATTATTATAGATTAAAATATAAAATATATTAATTTAAATAATTGGGTATATGAGAATGTTATTGGACAGGAAATAACGGGGTGGAGGTAGCGGACATCTTTACAGGTATTAACACGCTTATTAACAAAACTAGAAAAAAAGATAGTAGCAGGAAGAAATGACCCCTTTGTTTCCACTGGAGCGTTAAGATATTCGTTAACATTGTTAAAATGGGCAAATTGAACCCCTCTATTTCCACTCGAACTGTTAGATCTCTTCTTTTACTAGCAATTGAAGTTAACAGCCAAATTTGTTAATAAAACTATAAGCATCTCATATTATGTGAACAGTAGAAAAAACTCGTTAACAAAACCCCCCGCGCTTGAAAGTACACATTAAGGTCTAAATGTTAATGTTAATGTTAATAATAATATATGAGATAGCATTATTAAAGTAAAAATGAGGTAGAATACTTTGGTCAGTCAGTTATGTAAACAGTATCTTATTCTTAAAATGGAACGACAAAAGGACAGTCAACGGTCTGCAAGTTAATTATATAAAATCAGTATTATATATAATATGCAAATCACAAAAAAATTAGAAATACAATCCAAAAATAGAATTATAGATTTTCTAAATAGCCAATCAGTTGGAAGGATAGCATCAATTGATATCAATGGCTATCCGCAGATTATCCCAATGAATTTTGTATACCTGCAACAACAAGATACAATAAGATCAGATGCAGTGTATATGCATTCCCATCCTTTGGGCGAAAAACTTGAAAATATTAAAAGAAATCCAAAGGTAGGGTTTGAAGTAGACCAGCACATTTGCTTCTTGCCTTCGTATTATTTTCACCCTACTGATGCATCACAAGCCGATACTCTCTATATTAGTGTAGTTATAAAAGGGACCGCAGTTATTGTTGAAGATAATGAAGAAAAAGCTAAAGCATTGAATGGCCTTATGGAAAAATATCAAAAAGAAGGAAAATATGAGGTTCTCGATCCTTTTATGCCTTCAGTACACGAAGTAGCTGTTATTAAGATAATCCCAAAAGAAATGCGAGGTAAATATAAAATAGGCCAACATTGGGCTCCAGCTTACAGATTAAAGATGGCTGAACACATTCTTAAAAGAGAAGAGAAAAAATTTGCAGAAGCTATCCTGAGTACCATGGGTATAAGTATTTCTCCAGATGGTCAATTAATAATAAGAGAAGAACCATTAATGTAATAAATCTTAAAAACTAATTAACAATCATTATAACATTAATTATCATACGTACGTTGACTAAAAAGATTGAATGCCTGGCTATCTTATTGACGCAGTCCACAAATCTGAAATGCAAACATAATATATCCAATAATTCGACCCGAACGTCTAAATGGATAGGAGTTATTGGTGTCCTTAGGCATCATCTCATATTTTAACTCCATTGCATCTTGTTTTGATATTGATAACATAACTAAATGTGTGCCAAGTATACCGTCCCAAGGCATATCAGGAAGTAAATCTTTATTGATAGCGATGAGGGCAATTATTCTATTCAGCTGTCTCTTATCAGCGATAATCAAATATTCGTAGTCGTCTTTATCTGTGAAGGGATCCGGCATAGTAAATGGATCAATGTGTACGAATTTCTTGAAGCTATTTCTGAGAGAGTCAGCTAATCCCGTCATTATAGCTGTATCGGTTATAGTTAATTTTCTTACTTCTTCTAACGTAGGAGGCTTTATTGATTTCAGCACAAGCCCATATTAATTACTGTTGTTATATAATTTTACTTTAACACAAAAAGGATCCCTTAGTGCTTTACAGGCCACCCAAAATAACTTATGCATGTGATAAAGTGCTAGCTTGTCGATCTAGATTTAAATAGAAAAAGTATTGCAGATACAATTGCGATAACCTACAGAAAAATGCCGGGGTACCCAAGCTAGGTAAGTCATAGACCCTATGAGGGGTCAGCCTCGAGATCTTACTTATTGACGTGCCAGCTGATGTCCTTCGGGACTCGTGGGTTCGAGTCCCACCCCCGGCGCCTTATGTTTGAATATGCAACTATAGCTAATTGTAACATTATTACATGGATCGAATAACATGATCGAATAACATGATCGAATAACATGATCGAATAACATGATCGAATAACATGATCGAATAACATGATCGAAACTACAGCTCTTCATATATACCTCTTTTCCATTCATAGAATTGTTATGAAATATAGAAGTAGAACGGATATAACTGTATTAATATTAGAAGCAGCCAATGGAGGAGCAACAAAGACAAAAATCATGTACAAATCATTCCTATCCTATGCACAGTTGAAAGAATACCTTACAATGCTATTGGAAAATGAATTATTAGAATATGAAGAAACAAGACAGGCTTTTAGAACTACAGAGAAAGGATTACATCTATTGCAACTATACAATAAGATCGATAGCCTAATACCTAATATACGCACGGCATAAAGCCAAAACATATCTCCTTTTTTATATCCCTTTTATATTAAGAAAGAGTAAAATCGTTCTAAAGATCTAATTATAAGAATGGGATTAGATCTAAAACCACTTGTCAAGTCATCGCCAATTACGATATCTGAGCTTTCAGGGAAGGTAATCGCTATTGATGCATATAATACCATATATCAGTTTCTTGCAACAATTCGAGGTATAACGGGAGAATTACTTACAAATAATAATGGTGAAGTGACCAGCCATCTAAGCGGTCTATTCTATCGCAATGTCAACCTGCTGGCAGAAGATATTAAACTGATCTATATATTTGATGGTAAACCCAGCCCATTAAAGTCGAAAGAGATTGATAGAAGACGACAAGTAAAACAGGATGCACTCAACAAGTATCAAGAAGCAATAACAGCCGGAAGATTTGAGGATGCACGTAAATATGGTCAGGCTACATCTGTTTTAACAGATAAAATGGTGGAGGAATCAAAAATGATTCTTACTCTTCTTGGAATCCCCTATATTCAAGCTCCTTCTGAAGGAGAGGCAGCGGCTGCTCAATTAACACAATCCAATATAGCATTTGCGTGTGCAAGCCAAGACTATGATTCGCTGCTCTTTGGTGCTAAAAGATTAATCCGTAACCTTGCTATTAGTGGAAAAAGAAAGGTCCCTAATAGAAATGTCTATGTGGATATAGAACCAGAAATTATTGAACAACAGCAACTTCTAAATGAAACTGGTTTGAATTTAGAGCAATTAGTAGATATTGGAATTTTGATGGGGACTGATTTTAATCCCGGGGGAATCCCAGGTATCGGACCTAAAACTGCCCTAAAACTAGTTCGGGAACACAATAAATTAGAGAAAATAGAAAAAATTGAGGCCTCATTAGTAAACATACCCTACAAAGAAATACGGGAGGTCTTTTTAAAACAAGAAGCACCGAAGATTAATGGTATTGAATTTAACGAGATCAACTATGATGCTCTGGTTAATTTTTTATGTACGGAAAAAAATTTTTCCGTAGCTAGAGTAAATACAAGCTTAGATAAAGTGAAAAAATCAATTACAAATCGAAATCAATCATTAGAGAAGTGGTTTAAGTGAAGGAGATATCAATTCAATTCTCGCTTTTTCCTATCCATATTCTTTTCAGCCCCAAACCTTTCTAGTTCATACATATTGAGATCAACAAATTTTATACCACTAGCTAAAACAGGATGAACTCCTTTTATCTGTCTGAACATTTCTTGACAAACTGTGCGGTAATCAGGATGCCCTTGAGGAATAGTCCTAAGTTCAATCATATGACATGCTTCACGAAGGTTAATTTTTATAAAATAAGGATATTTGTATGCAAAGTTAACCACATATTGAGCTTCTTCAGGCATTTTCTTGTCGAGCATTTCATATACTTCATGAGATTTGTACATACAATCCTTGAAATCTTTGAGAATACCAAGATCATATATCTCTTGAGGAATATCATAACCATGTTTAGTAGATAGAAGTTGCCTTTCCATGGTTAGGATTCTATGACGATGCAGATCTCGGAACATACCAAAATTTGTAAACATCTCAAAAGTGTACTCTGTCATCTCAAAGGCTCTGCCTGGACGTTGCCGTCGGTTGTTACGAAACTTTGTAAATGTTTGTATTATTTTATGTCTCTCTTGTTCTGGAACAGACTTTATATGATGGATAATTCCTTTAAGGGAATGACCTAGTGCAAAATCATACAAAATTGCGGAAGCAACCTTTACTTCAGCTTCAAAGTTATCCTCATAATTCAGCAGTTTTACATTTTGTGGACTGTTTTCTAATTCAATTCCTGTTAAGGATTGTTGGGCAATTGCAGAAATTGCTCTTTTCGTATCTATTATATATCTCTGGAGAGACTGTCCATACTTGTCATTTGCTCTTCTTATAAATGCTGGAATAATTTTATCTAGTTCTGCATAAAGCTGGTTTGCCAGCAATTTTATTTCAGTCAAGTCTGATGCAAACATTGTCGATAAAAGATATTCAAATGCCCTACCATTTCCTGTAATGCCTAGGTTTGTAAGTGTAGAGGCAGGCAATATGGCACGAAGAACATCTAATGCCTTAGCCTTAATAGTCGCTTTATATACGCGTCTTGCTGATTCAATATCTGTACTAGACTTTAGATTTCCATATAATACCTCTTGTTTTGATATAGAATCAAAAAAGAGAAAATGTTCAATAGGCTTAATTTCTTCAATGAATTTTTGCAGAGGTTGTATATTTTTGCTGTACGTCTCAAAGGCAAAATCACATGTTTGAATATATAGATCAGCATATGGTGATTCCATGATCTTTTCTTCTCTGTGATACTTGTAA
>JAPSGR010000082.1 GCA_031177355.1 Candidatus Nitrosocosmicus sp.
ACAGGATAACAAAAATAGATAGTATAATTTTATAGACTATATTCAAAAGTTTTTACTATTGTATTTAAATCATCTTTGGCCATCAATGGATGAACAGGTAATGATAAAACGTGATTCCAAGCCCAAGTTGTATTGGGCAGTAAGTCATCACCAGATACGGATTTACCTGTATCATCATAATCATCACCACTGTAATATGGGGTTTTATGCACTGGTGGATCATAGTAAATAGTAGCACCTATTCCTTCTTTGAGAAGATTGTTCTTTACTAATTCCCTATGAGGATTTTCGTTAAACCCAATTGTAAATAGATACCAATTGAATTTTTTATTTTCAGGTTCCTTTGGAAGTTTGAGTATGCCTTTTTCTTCAAAACTTTTCAACCCTTCAGATAAAAACTCTGCATTAGTCTTTCTTATATCTAACATTTGGTCTAATTTTCGCATCTGAGATATTCCTATGGCCGCACAAAGTTCTGGTAGTCTGAGGTTTAATCCAAATACACGAGTATCGTACCCATTAACCATACCGTGATTTCTAATCATTAACAGTTCTTCATATATATTATCATCGTTAGTAACAATTGCACCACCTTCTCCAGTAGTGAGTACTTTGCTTGCGTAAAAACTAAAGCAACCCAAATCCCCTATTGTCCCGGTTTGTTTCTGATTATAAAAGGACCCAAGTGATTGACATGCATCTTCAATGACTTTTAATGAATTATCTTTTGCAATATCATTTAGTTTTTTCATTTCAGAAGGATGACCATACAAATGTACCGGAATTATCGCCTTTGTCTTGTCTGTAATTTTTCTTTCAACATCAGTTGAATCTATTGTATAATCATCAATGTTTATGTCTGCAAATACAGGTTTTGCTCCAGTAGCGACAACTGAATTTGCAGTTGCTACAAAAGTAAAGGATGGAAGTATTACTTCATCTCCAGGTTTAATTCCCAAAGACAATAAGGAAGCATGTATCGCAGATGTTCCTGAATTGACTGCGATTACGTGTTTTACATTGAGATAAGATTTTAAAAGATTTTCAAAATCTTGAACACGTTTTCCACCATTCTTGGCAGGAGATGTTAAAGAATTCTCAGCAAGTACGTTTAAAACCTCTTGTTTGGCATCATCATCCAACCAAGGCTTGTTAATAGGAATCATTATTGAATAACTATAATTACAGATATAAAAATCACTAATAATATTATACATTTGAAAACTGTCGACGATAAATTCAACAAATATGATTAAACAACAATAAAGTTTCCTAACAAATGAATATTGTTTTTATTTTAAATATAATGAAATCTTTTGCATCTTTAATTTTATTTAAATTTGTACTTATGTTCTATGGTCATATAACTGGTTAAAATATAATAGAGGGCAACATTAAGTAATTTTAGTGCAGATGTGGCAGAGTGGTCATCCTAAATTAACTTTTAGGACCATAATAATGCGTCGGCCTTGAGTTAATCAAGGTAGATAATAAGTAAGCCGATTCGCCATACGGCGAGCAGGAGTTCAAATCTCCTCATCTGCGCTCAAAACTGTCTTTAGAAAAGAGATAAGCAAAGATAACTGGTAAGCTGAGTTTACTTACTTATTTTACTAGTATATAATTTATATTAATTGGTATATTCAACACTAGAACTAGTGTAGTTTGATTTAATCACTACTCTAACTCCATTGGCAACGCCAAGATCCATAATAATAACACAATAGAGTAAAACAATATTTTATAATGTGGCTCTGACACAACTTGTAGCATATAAAATAAGATGAGAAAATATACAGGGATTATAATTGGAATAATAGTCGTAGTTATAAGCATCTACACTATATCAAATACTCCATCCGAAACTACAATCTTATTACCTTCACCTAACTTAGAAGATCGAGAATCTGTTGTGAAAGCTATGGCTGAGGGTTTGGAATATCCGACAAATATTATAGTTTTACCGGATGATAGGATAGTGTTAACTGAACAAACCGGAAAGACTTTGATTTTTGATAGCAACGGATCATTGCTAAATACATATCAATTACCAGATAATTATTTTGAAGAGGGCGCAGGACTGTTGGGATTGGCAGTAGACCCTCAATTTGCTAGCAATCATTACTTGTACCTATATTACACATATACAAACAATAACGATACCAGTAACGGCGGCGGCGGCGGCAATAAGATTTTAAATAAAGTAATTAGAGCACAGGAGAAAAATAACTCTTTAGTTGATATAAAGACAATTATAGATAACATACCTGCCTCAAAACTCCAGAATGGTGGGGTACTAAAATTTGGTCCTGATGGAAAATTGTATATAAGTATAGGTGATATAACAAATTCGGAATTATCTCAGAATTTATCTAGTCTTGCAGGAAAAATACTCCGATTAAACTCTGATGGAACTATTCCAAATGACAATCCATTTGATAGCTCTTCAATTTATTCATATGGGCACAGAAATGTGGTAGGTATCGCGTGGGATCATAACACCAATACTATGTATGCAAGCGAAGCAGGTAGAATCGGAAATGATGAAATAAACATAATTAAATCAGGAGAGAACTACGGCTGGCCAATAGAGGAGTGTGGTAATTTAGAGGAAAGTTTATTTATTAATGCAGAATTTTGCTTTACTCCATCTATATACCCGTCTGGAATTATAATTAGTAATTCGTCCGAACTGAACTATAATGGAAAATTGTTAATAGCCACCTTAAAGGGAGAACACTTAAGAAGTATCGATCCTATTACAAAAGATCAATCCCCGATACTAACTGGGTATGGAAGAATTAAAGACATAACTGAAGATAAGAACGGATCTTTGTATATAATAACAAATAACAGAGGATTTTTTGATGACTCTGGATCTGATAGAATCCTAAAGATAATGAGGAATGAGTAAAGATTGGCGCAAAAAAAATTTAGAGACATGAGTCAAGATGAAAGGCTTAACCACATCAAGACGAAAGCAGATTTGAGTAATGAGGAAATTGAACTGCTTAGAAATACAGGAGCACTTAAGTTTAACACTATCAATGGTATGGTAGAAAATGCTATTGGAATTTTTCCTCTACCTATTGGAATAGCAACTAATTTTGTTATCAACAGTAAAGAGTATTTGATTCCCATGGCAATAGAAGAACCTTCTGTTATAGCAGCAGCTAGTAATGCTGCAAAAATAGCTAGTAAAGGAGGAGGATTTATTGCTCATGCAGATGATTCGATCATGATAGGGCAAGTCCAATTAATTCCTACTGTTACAACTACTGCCAGCCGCAGCAGTAGCCTAATGACCACCAACACTAACCACAATTCAAGTAACAAGTCAGAAATCGATAATATAACCAATTTGATATACAATAACAGAAATAAAATAATATCATTAGCAAATACGAAGAGTAATTTTGCAAAATGTATAGACATCAAAATAAAACATGTGATTGACGAAAGTATAAACAACCTAGGACAAATGATAATAGTTGAGATTTTAGTAGACACCAAAGATGCAATGGGAGCTAATGTGGTAAATACAATGTGCGAAGCTATAGCTCCAGAAATTGAATCTCTAACAAGTGGTAAAGTAATTTTAAAAATTTTGTCTAATTATGCTACAGAACGCTTGGTAAGATGCAAGGCAATATTTCCACGAGATTTGATTGGTGGTGAAGATATTCTTAAAAGAATTTTGTTTGCATATGCTATGGCATATACAGATGTACATAGAGCAGTC
Source organism: Candidatus Nitrosocosmicus sp. (assembly GCA_031177355.1). Classification (GTDB taxonomy): domain Archaea; phylum Thermoproteota; class Nitrososphaeria; order Nitrososphaerales; family Nitrososphaeraceae; genus Nitrosocosmicus. The sequence continues at coordinate 3,743 of JAPSGR010000082.1, forward strand.
ACCCATAACAAAGGAATAATGAATGGGATGGACAGTGTAGCAACTGCCACCGGTCAGGATTTTAGAGCTATCGAAGCAGGTTGTCATGCATATGCGTGCAGAGACGGACACTATAGAGCATTGACCAAATGGTATCAAGATTCTAATGGAGACCTAGTTGGAGAAATTGAAGTTCCTATGGCAGTCGGAACAGTGGGGGGAATAACAAACTCACATCCAGTTGTCAAAACATGTTTAAAATTGATGAATGTATCAAATGCAAAAGAATTGGCAACCATAATTGCAGCATCGGGATTGGCACAAAACTTCTCAGCAATACGAGCATTATCAGACGAGGGAATACAAAAAGGTCACATGAAACTACATTCAAAAAACATTGCAATAATCGCAGGAGCTACGGAGGAAAAAATAGAACTAGTTTCAAGAAAAATGGTCGAGGAGAAAAACGTCTCGGTATCAAGAGCTAGAGAAATTCTTGAAACACTAAATAAAACATCAAATCATTGTTAAATGAACTACCTCTTTTAACAAAAAACAAATAAACTATACAATAATTAATACAGTCGTTATAGGTATCATATATGGGTATTATTAAATTTGTGGTGCCCAAAGGCAGTATAGAAGAGGCTACTTTTCAAATAATAGAAAGAGCATGGCAATGTAATGTTAGCGGCAGAGGAAGAATATATAGAGTAAAAATTGCGGACCCAGAGATAGAGGTCAAAATTCTAAGACCTCAAGAGATTCCAACATATGTACAAGAGGGATTTCACGATGTTGGAATAACAGGTAGAGACTGGATAAAGGAAACCAATGCGGATGTCAAGGTATTACTAGACTTAGAATATGGCAAAGTAAAACAGGTGATAGCTATTCCAGAATTCTTCAAATTTAATAGCCTTGATGAGCTGATATCTGATTTTGCTCAGAATAAAAGGACATTAAGATTTTCAACTGAATATTTAAAATCAGCATCTCAATATATTAAATCAAAAGAAAGCTACAAAAAGTACTTTGGAGACTTGGAACCCACTATAGTAACCCCATGGTCTAGAACAGGTGACAACAAACTGGTAGAAATATTTTTATCATTTGGAGCAACAGAAGCAAAGCCTCCAGAAGATGTTGATGCAGTTTTTGATATTACAGAGACAGGAACAACACTTGTTCAAAACAATTTAAAAATAATAGATCACGTAATGGAATCTACAGCAGTACTTATTGCCAATAGAGAAGCTCTGAAAGATCCTGTAAAAAGAGAGAAGATAATAGATATGATCGTTTTACTAAAGGGAGTTGTAGAGGCTAGAAAGAAACTACATATTTTCGTTAACGTAGAGGAAAACAATCTCAAAGAGTTGCTAAATATCCTTCCATCTTTAAAAGGACCAACTGTGAGTAATCTGAGTACAGAAGGATGGTTTGGAGTAAACACAATAATAAATAAAAATGAATTTATCAGGCTTATTCCAACTATTAGGAAGATTGCTCAAGGTCTTGTAATTCTAGAACCAAGTCAAATACTATCAATGGATAGGATCATTCTTGATGATAAAGATGAAGTAAAAATTGATTAAAACCATAAGTATCAAACAACCAAGAGAGCAAGCTAACGAATTGAGAGAAAGATCTTGGAACAAAGATCTATCTATTCCCACAAAAAACGTTTTAAAAATTATAGAAGACATTAAAACCGAAGGCGATGAGGAAATATCAAAATGTATTGAGAAATACGAGAATGTTAAATTGGATTCGTTTGTTGTTAGCAAGGACGAGATCAAAGAAGCGTATGAAAATGTTTCTGCCAATCAAATAAGAATTATAAAATACATGAAATCAAAATTAGAAAAAAGTGAACAGGCAGTTATTGATAGTCTTAAAAACATAAAGATTCATTCAGATGGAATCAAGATAAAAAAAACCGTTTTACCTATTTTTAGAATTGGTTGTTACATTCCTGGAGGAAAAGCTAGATATCCAAGTACGATTGTCATGTGCACAGTGCCCGCAAGGGTTGCGGGAGTAAAAGAGATCGTTGCCATTACTCCTCCAATGAAGAACGGCAAAGTGGACCCACTAACTCTGGTGGCAGGAGATATCTGTGGTGTTGATGAATTCTATAAAATTGGGGGTGCTTATGGAATAGCTGCATTGGCATATGGTACAAAGACTATAAAAAAAGTGGATAAAATTGTTGGACCGGGCGGAGTATATGTTTCTGTTGCAAAGTCCATTGTATCAAAAGATGTTTCCATAGATATGATAGCAGGTCCAACTGAATTGCTGGTATATGCTGATGAAAAGTC
>JAPSGR010000001.1 GCA_031177355.1 Candidatus Nitrosocosmicus sp.
TCCACAACTACCGACCCATCCTTAGCTTCATCTTCCACAACTACCGACCCATCCTTAGCTTCATCTTCCACAACTACCGACCCATCCTTAGCTTCATCTTCCACAACTACCGACCCATCGATAATTCAAAATCCTGTTACTTTGACAGATGAGAGTGAGAACTCGACATCTTCATCAAATGATGATACCGAAGATCAAGATCTTGATTGCGATGATATCCCTGAACGGAATTTCATTGTATCTTCTGACGATCCCAATGGTTTTGATGGAAGTGACAATGATGGTATTAGTTGTGAAACCAACGGCGGCGACAATAGCAATGGAAATTTGACCTCTTCTCCACTCGAGGATGACGAAGGACCTGATGGAGACTGCTTATTTAACCCTGATTTACCCAAATGTGCATCAGTCGATGGGGAATGTCCCGATGGCTTCTTTCAAAATGAGGATGAACAATGTGTGCCAGAAGGTGGTTGTCCAGATGACTACCACAGAGTCGATGATGACGAAACTGGAAGGTGTATTCCAAATTCCGAAGGTTGCCCTGATGGAATGATATTTAGGGCCGATGAGAAGTCGTGCGGCTATAAAGAAGATCTATGTCAAGATAATCCTAGCCTCGATGGGTGTGTAGAAACTCCCCAAGAGTGTGATAATGGAAGAGATGACGATAGTGATGGCTTAACTGACTCTGAAGACCCTGATTGTGGTCAACAAGAATGTGACCCTTCATATCCAGATAATTGTATTCCATCTCCTCCACCAGACCTAGATTGCGACCAAGATGGAGATGTGGAAGACGGTGAGATTCCATACCATGACTTTAAGGTAAATCAACCAGACCCACATGGTTTTGATGGAAATGACAATGATGGTATAGGCTGTGAAACAGAAGATACTGACAATGATAACAGCAATTCAGATGTCATCAGGGCCTCACAAGATTCGTGTGATGATATCTCTGACACCATCGACTTATTCCCTGACCAACTAGATTCTGAACGCGTGCAGATTATTGCATATTTTGAGGATTGCGAATTAGACTTGGCCTCTTTGACGTTAAACATCGTAGAAGATGATGATCTCAAACTGGTGGCGGCAAACTTTGAAGATGGAGAATCCGATGCAGTAGAAGTTGAATTAGATCCTATAGATGATCAGGACTCTAATTCAGATAATACGTGGTATGAAGCAACCGTTTCTGGAAACCAAGAAGGATTTGATTTAGAGACTGGCGACCCTCGAACAATTAGTAATGTCAATGGAATAGTGTTATGGAATAATGGTGACGATCCAATACAATTTGCTGAAAATAACTCTATAGAATTTGACATCGAGTTCGACTAGAATATAACCTATATCAAGACTGATCTATATCTATTTGGTCCTAATTTGCCCTCTAGCATCAAGCCTTTTAGCGACCCATAAAAAAAGGGTGAAATTCGACCCCCCCTCCGAAAAAGGCTTATTTCGCGCTTGAAGATGCGGCAATAATAAAGTGTTATCCAAAGCAAGGTTCTATATCTCAAAGTCACAAGGGGTATCCAAGTCTTATGAAAGAAAGATAAAATCTATTATTCGAAAAAAGTTAAAGGTATTGCAAAAGGATATTCCTTTGTTATCTCAGCTATTTGTTAATGAGTTCCAAACACTGATGAGCATTCAAACCTTAGATAATTCAATCCCAAATAAAGAAGGCGAGGAAACTGTCCATAGATTTGGACAAAAATTGGCAGTTGATAATTCTGCTACCGTATTCGGTAGTTCCATATTAACCGACTATGATCAAGCCAGATCTAAAAAGCTTGTAGACCGTGAGAGCATTGAGGGTTCAAAAGCCTCGAATCCGGCCTCAATGGAAGCTACGGAATTCAGTAATGGTGAGGCTAGGAGAGCTACAGAATATAGTAATTCTTATACAAAAACAGCGCCGGGAGAGGGATTTGAACCCTCGAGGCCCTCGCGGGCCACAAGCTTTACAGTTTATTATTTCCAGGCTTGCGCCCTTCCAGGCTAGGCGACCCCGGCTTTTGATTATGATTGCTATGACCGCTTTTTATGTATATCTAATTAACTCATTTCTATTTTGTCAATCATACGTCCTGACAGTAAGTCAAATTTATAAATTTTTGAATGACCTGTCGAGGCCTTATGGTCTTGAATATCGGAATAAAACAAGAAATTTTGATTACACTGAGTACATACCCAAACTATATTTAGATCTTTATCGTTCATCTTTTCGTCTAACGATAGCATCCACACAAACGATATAAGCAGTTTGAAAACAAATAATGTTATTTTATTTTGATTATTTTATAGTAAAAATATCTTCAAATAATCTTGTAATAAAGTCTGTATTATAATTTACACATGATTTAAATCAATAACGGTGAATTCTACTAATACAAAGCTATTAATCCTTTTTCTAAATTAGAGTTATTAGAGCACCAAATATTCGTAGAGAAAATATATCACGTTATAACCCAATTTTGATTTTTATATATGACAATAAACAAAATTATGTTGACACGATTTCCAACACTATAAAAAAATCTTCTTCCATTAACCTTTAAACCTCTATCTTATAATTCATTTTACAATGACTTTAAAGTTAGGCTTTCATGTTTCTATAAGTGGCGGTATTTGTAATTCGATAGTAAATGCCACTAATATCGGATGTACATCATTTCAGATCTTTAGCAGAAATCCAAGACAATGGAAAGCGAAAAATTTGGAAGAAGAAGAGGCTCTTCAATTTAAGCAAGGATTAAGACAATGTAGAATTGATCTGGACTCTGTAGCGGTCCATATGCCTTACTTGCCTAATTTGTCAGCACCTGCAAGTGATATGTATGACAAATCCGTTTCAACGTTAACTGAGGAAATAATAAGATGCAACACTCTTGAAATACCCTATTTAGTAATACACTTAGGCAGTCACTTAGGAAAAGGAGAAAAAAACGGAATCAGTCAGTTAGTCAATGCGTGTCAGAAATCGATTCAAGCTTATGAGAAGATCGGGTTGTCCAGAAATAAAGTGAAACTGTTACTTGAAAACAGTGCTGGACAAAAAAATAGCATTGGAAGTAAGATAGAGGAAATACAGCATATACTTCAACTACTTGGTACATCGGATTATGGAGTTTGTCTTGATACTTGCCACTTGTTTGCTGCCGGTTATGACTTGTCTAATGAAGATGGTATATATAATTTCCTTGAACACGTAAACAATACCATCGGAATGCAAAATCTTAAACTCATTCACTTAAATGATTCTAAGGGGGATCTTGGCTCTCATCTTGATAGGCATTATCATATTGGCTTGGGCAAAATAGGCGAACTTGGTTTCAAAATATTAATCAATGACAATAAAATTAAACACATTCCGCTCATAATGGAAACACCTATTGATTCTATAAGAGGAGACAAAGAAAACTTAGAATTCGTAAGAAGATTTATTAAATGAACTATTAATTCTTCTTAAACCCGATTAGTACAGGAAACTAGCTGATCTCCAACGAATATATGAGCTTACAATATTTTCATTAGAAAAAATTGAATTACCATACATTTAAAACAATATTTAAAAAAGATATAGAATATCAAAACTATTGTTGTGCTTATTTATCAATTATACCATTTGACGCAACACCAGATCCCTCTTTCGACTTAAATTCACCTTTTGTCGAAAAGTGCCAGTTAAGTCTGATAATTACAAGGTTTATCAATAAAATGATCCGACCAGTAGTATCTTTCGTATAAAGAAACAATAATACATTATAGTCATCATTCTAATATAAAATAGCTGAGGATATAATCGATAAAATTCAATAATCACTCAAATGTTGTTTAGTCTAATCATTTTCACTAATCTTAAGCTCATTTGAATATAATGATAATATTTTCGAGTAATTTTCTATGATATCTAAATCTCTTTAAATCCAGGTAATATCTTAGTTATATGACGAGAATAAGAATCCAACAATAGTTAGTATAAAAAAAACATAAATTTGCTTATTCTTATTAACTTTAAGCGTTACAAGAATTAGCATGATCAAGATTAAGGAAGAAAAGCCAAAAGATGGAAGTACACCTAAGATATATCTAAACGTGGAGAATAGATATGAACTAATACAGGATTCTTACCCTATATTCATAAAACCTAAAAACCTTACTCACTTAGCATACGACGCATCGATTCTGGAAAAAAATAATTATGCTGCCTAAGTATCGATCGCCTATACTATAAAGATGTATATACTATTTCATTCATTTTAGTATTGGGATACATATTGGATTCTCAATCTGACAATAAAAATACTTTTGGAATAGAGCTAGCCGGAAGAAACACATCTGAAGACGTTGCTAATGCGAATAACCTTAGTAATAAATCACTTATTCAGTCAGAGGAACTTGTGAGTAGGATTCCTTTGTATAACGAGAATTTCAACGTTACTAAAAGAGAGGATAATGGGCACTTAAAAATAGAAAAAAAATGGATAACAACTAAAAAAAAGATTGAAATTCCAATTCAATATGAAGAGTTGTACATTAATGGTAAAGAGCTAGATTCTTTTGATGACAATGAGATAGTTGAAATTTTCTCCAGAATAAGAAGCAAACTCTCTGATGTATTTATCAATGAAAAAAACGATTTAGAAATGAAAGATACCAGAAATACAAATGAGGGTAAAATAGAGATTGTCAATAAAAAACATGAAACTAAAAGAACTGATAGGAATATTATTAGTCAAAAATCTGTCCCAGTTTCTGATGTCTCCAAAGGAACATTCGGGAACCAGCATAAGATTGAATTGTGGGGAGAGGAGATTATTATTAATAAAAGGATGGTAAAGTTAGGCGAGGTTATTATCAACAAATACGAGATTAGAGAAAACCGTAAAGTCGATGTAGATATAAGACGAGAAAAACTTACACTAAAGTTCCCAGGCAATTACAAGGAAGAAATTTTTTAACATATTTCAATATATACCGGCGTATTAACATATAATATCCATATTATTTTATATGTCTTGTTATTAATATGAAATGTGTCTGTTAGTAACAATAAAGAAAAAATAAATTGGGATAATGTTATCAAAAAGGAAGTAATAGGTACAGACGGTCTGGATTTAGGGGAAGTAGTTGAGGTAGGAAATAATTTTGTTATAATACAAAAGGGGTTACTTAATAGGAAGAGATACATTATACCAATTTCGACGGTTCAAAATTTTGACGGAGATACTTTAAAGGTAAATGTAAATGAGAATGATTTGTTGGAGTATGAGGAAAAAACAGATCCACAATTTAAGGATTATTCTACGTTTAAATCTTCCGACATGTCGGGAGAGATTGAAACTACAATACCTGTAATAGGTGAAAACCTGCAAATCTCAAAGAAAATTGTTGAAGACAGCGTGGAAATCATTAAGGACCCAATTAAGGAAACTAAGACGGTGGAAATTGAACTTACTTATGAAAAGATAAGCATTGAGCGAATACCTTTTGATAATGTAAATAAAGAGCCTAAGGACACCTCGGCTGCTTCTGACGACGGGTATAAAGCCGCAATTGAAAAACCTGTAACTTCAAGGACCCAAATATCAATCCCATTAAAAAGGGAAGTTCCAGTAGTAATAAAGAACCCTTACATCAGAGAAGAGGTAGTAATCAAAAAAAGACCTGTAAAGGAGACAAAAACGATAACTACCGATGTGACTAATGAAAAAGTCAGCTACACCGAAAATGAATCCGTCAACAACACAAACCAATCTTTTTGATAAATGAGTCAAAGTTAAAACAGAGAGCAGTAATGTGAGGCAGAGGTTAGCCCACATGCCCAGTCGCATTGGACATTCCCATTCGATATCCCTTATATCTTATTTGAAAGGTAAATAATGTTCTTACTAGGTTATTTTAAGATGATTGTATTCAAAGTTATAAAAATAACAATACTGAAAAACTATTAATCTAACATTTAATACTTGATCATACATTATTTTAAATTTCTTTATTAAAATTTGCTATTTATTTCTCACAAATAGATTTAAGGATCTGAATTTTCTAATATGATATCTATCTATGAATACTTATGATCAAATTATACAACTTGCTTTAGAAAGAGGTTTTTATTTTCCCAGTAGCGAATTATACGCTGACGCAAGTGCAGGATTCTGGGAATATGGGCCCAATGGGGTTAAAATCAAGAATAAATTCTTAGACTTATGGCGTAGGGAATTAGTAAGACGTGATAATATGATAGAAATTGATGGATCCCAAATAATGAGCAAAAGTGTATTTGCAGCATCTGGCCATTTAAGTAACTTTACCGATCCAGTCGTAAAGTGTAAAAAATGTGCAAGCTCCTTTCGGGCTGACAAATTGGTTCAAGAAGTTGCTAACATAGATGTACCTGAAAGAATGGCCAATGAATCGGTAGATAAGTTAATAAAAGAATATAATATATCCTGTCCTCTTTGCAAGGGTGAATTGTCAAATGCTGAGAGATTCAATATGATGTTTAAGGTCGAGATTGGTCCAAACCATGATGAGGCATATTTAAGGCCCGAAACTTGTCAATCAATCTTCGTAGACTTTTCTAGAATATTCAAGGTCAGTAGGGGAAAATTACCATTAGGTATAGCTCAAGTTGGAAAAAGTTTCAGAAATGAAATATCTCCTCGTCAAGGCCTTCTTAGACTTAGGGAATTTTATCAAGCTGAAATTGAAGTTTTCTGTAATCCCTCAAAACTTGATGACTTAAATAAATTCGACGGGATAAAAAATACAATCTTGAGATTTTATGACGATCGTATCATAGAAATCTCTGTAGAAGAAGCCCTTCATAAGCAGATAATACCCAATAAATTAGTTGGATACTATTTAGCATTACTTGTGGAATTTTTCGAAAGAACAGGGATTGATAAGAAAAGGACAAGGCTTAGAAAGCTTTCCGATGAAGAGAAAGCATTCTATTCCACTGTCGCATTTGATTTTGAAGTCGATACGTCTATTGGATGGCTTGAGCTAGTAGCTTGCAACTATAGATCTGACTATGACCTTAAATCACATTCGACTATTAGCAAGACAAATCTTGAGGTAATGGATGATGAAGTAAAAGTTCTTCCGCATATTTTTGAACTATCTCTTGGAGTAGATCGGTGCATTTACTCTATAATGGAGCATTCTTATTTTATTGATCGCGAAAATGACGATAGATCTGTATTAAAACTAAAACCATATCTATCTCCAATTCATGCAGGCGTACTGCCACTCTTAAAAAAACCCGGTTTCAAAGAAAAATCTTCTAAACTTTTGGCTCAGATACAAAAAGATTTCGACGTATTCTATGACGAAGCGGGATCTATAGGTCGACGCTATAGACGATTGGAAGAAATAGGAACCCCATTTGCTTTTACAATTGACCATCAAACACTGGAAGACGATACAGTAACGGTAAGGTATCGAGATTCAATGAAACAAGAAAGGATAAAAATAGACGATGCTAATTCATTTCTATTTACTAACGTGTTCACATATGAGAACAAATGATTTCATGTTAAAATTACCAGTATGAGCTTTCACGCTCAGCTTCTTTCTTTTCATGAGATGTATTTTTCTTTGCAAAATCGATATAACTTATTATTTGAGATTCTTCTTTGAATATTCCTTCAACAGCAATCACTGATGGTGCTTTGGTAGTGGGCAATTCCATACAACAGCCTTCTTCAAATTTCTTAATATGATACTTTACAAAATCCACACCATTTTCTATGAATAATCTGAGCACTCTCTCTGATTCTGGCGAATCATTCACCAATACTATGGGCTTTCTGGCTCTCATGTCTCCTCTAAGTTACTTAAACCAATTGCCGAAATAAATTACTTTTTCATATTTTTTTACCTTGAGAACTGTGAAATCGCTTGTATTTAGGATATGGATCGTTGCAATAATAGTAAACTAGAAATAATTTGAATGTATATCAATACTCTAAATTAAATTTGAAAACTCTTTTGGTTGATAATTTCTCACCGTTTATTGATAACATTAAAAGTATCTTTAATGAGTCTGGGAAGGTATTTGAGTGTTACAATTGTAATCAAATTCATACCATTGATACTCATTTGGATTTTTTACAAGAGTTTGATAATGTAGTTCTATCTGGAAGACAACGGAACTCGACGATAATAAATAAAATTAATTCTCGAATTGTAAAAGGGTGTTTAATATTGGACAAGCCATTGCTTGGAATCTGTTATGGGGGACAAATACTAGCCTTAACACTGGGATGTACATTAAAGAAAATCGACAGGATAAAAAATATGATAAACATAGATCTCGTCGAACCTGTACCACTTTTAGAGGGTTACAAGTCCGTTAGGATGTATGAGAGTCATAATTATTGTGTATCGGCCCTATCACATGATTTCAAGTTATTGGGCAAGTCTGAATCATGCACAAATGAATTATTTCGCTTTAGAAATAAACCGCTATTTGGTACTCAGTTTCATCCCGAGAAAAGTGGAAGACATGGTAAGGACTTATTTCATAATTTTTTTAAGTTACGATAAAAATCAAGGATGTCGTCATTTGTTGGCGTAAAAAGCATTATGATTTTTATTTGCAAGTTTCTTTAAAATAAAGATGTATAAAAACGAAGATAGCAGTATTCATCAAATCTCACTTCCACTAGTAAATAAGAATGAAGACAGAAATGTCTTTCCACTGGTGATAAATGTATTAACCAGATTTTGGGGGGAAGAACCACCAACTTTAGAAATAGAATCTAGGTCTAAATATTATGAGGGATATAAAGGAAGCGTCTTAATTGAAGGATTAGAAATAATAGAAAAAAAATTAAAATTATCTTCTAAAGTCTATCGCGGGTCCTTAGATGACTTGAAGAGGCGATTAAGTCAAGGAATTCCCCTCATTGTTATACTTCCAGGAATTGCTGAAACTATTCAATTTGCGACCATTGTTAGTGGACACGATAATGAAGAGAAAAGAATTCTTACTTATGTTCCTGAACCTGATTCTTTTGGTGCAATTCCAGAGGAAAAATTTGTAGAAGAGTGGATGCAAGATGACTTTTTGACAGTACTTGTTTATCCAGAAGATGTTAAAGATATCCTAAAAAACGATTCATTTCTATTTGATCAATCCAACAAAATTTCTTTGGAAGCTGAAAGGCTAAAAATTTTAGGCAAAACCGATGATGCATTGAGATTGTTGCAGAATGAATTAGGTCAAAGTAATGATGCAGATAAAAATCCTCAACTGTTATTAATGATTGCAGGAATTCTAAATGAACGAGACGACATTAAATGTATAGAATATTATGAAAAAATAATTGAGATAAACCCAAAATATTACCTCGCTCATAGAGGGTTGGGAAATTATTTTTTAAAAAAAGGAGACTACAGCCGTTCAAACAAGCATTATATTGAAGCTACTAAAATTAGCCCTACAAGATATGGTCCTATTTATAAAAATCTTGGCTTAACTTATGTGCATTTGGGAGATAACGCTTCAGCAAAAGAATCGTTTAAACAATATCTGACGCAAGTACCTGAAGCCAAGGACCGAAAAAATATCCTTGATTTTATTAACTCTTAACCTCAGAATCTTATTTCGAGATCAAAAATTGGTATCTAGATCCAAAATGAAAGAACTGTATGATGAATTTTTAATAAAAAACAAAGCTATTGTCATCGAACCATTACTTAAAACAATTAGAATAAGGGATTTTATACAAGATACAGCGCTTGCCCTGCTAAAAGCACACGAATACAAATTGGAGTCGATCACCACAATGGATTATTTTATAATAGTAAGATTACAGGATAATTCACGGGCTGTTGATGCTATCAATATCCTAAAGCATATATCTGGAATCTCTTTTATTTTCATCGGAATTCCTGTACAACTAAACTATGATACTATAGTAGATACTGTTAGTACAATCCAGTCGAATATTATGCTTGAGGGTGAAAGATATTATTTATTGGTAAAATCGATAGACAATACTAATCTAAATACTAATGAGGATCAACTTAAAAAATTTGATATGGAATTTAGTATACAGAGTGAGCTTTCTAGCACATCAAAAAAATTAATCAGAGTAGAGAACTATTGTGACGCTGATAGGATAATTTATGTACTTTTGACTCCAAGTATTGGATATGTAAGTATGTTAGCCTATAGAGGACAAGATAATATACCCGTTAATTATCTGCAGGATACTATACTGTGCCCCATTTTTGACAACATATCCTTGATCTCATTCATCAGCGTTCTTAAAGCGGGTTATTCAGCGGTTCCATTTTTCTTCTACCTACATAAACAACATTTACAAAAGTTGTTGACTACATTTGAAAAATTGATTATAAAATCATCTCTTATACATATAAAAATCTACATATTCTCAATGCAAGAACATGTTACAGACAAAGTTCAGCAAATACTTGTTACCGAAAATAACAAAACTACTATAGATAAAGGAGCGAGAGCATTTCATTGGTTAAATTTTCAATTTACTATACTTCGTTTTTTGGAAAAATCCAATCTTGACATTAAAATGATAGGGCTTCCCATAACGCCGTTTGCCCATCCTGCATGGTTTATCCAAGAAATGATTAATTTATTCAAAGAATCAGATAAAATTGGTATGACACCTCTCTTATTCAATTATCCCAATCAGCAACTCAATGATGACGTTTTAGAGCTATCCAAACTAGGTCTCAATTTTGACTGTAACCCAGATAAATTACAACAGCTATTAGATACTGATGAAGGAAAATTAAAAGAGATAACAAGGGCTTGCTCAAGTGAATTAGATAATTTCAGCCTCAAATTTACAAATTTTACATTAAGAATAGGAAAGGATGATATTCTTGATATTTTCAATACCGTTTAGGCGGTTACTAATTTCCATAAGTCTACCCATTTCTTTCCTGTATTTTGTGTCATAAAGTAGATCTTTCAATATATCAATTATCATTTCGGCATTAACTGCTTTAGTGCCTATCTTTCTACCAATACCTAGTCTTTGTATTTTTTCAGCATTAGATAGTTGCTCTCCATGGCTCTCTATCGGTATCGATACAAATGGTTTTCCAAATTGAATTGCCTGAGAGATAGCCGCGTGACCCCCCCTGATAACAAGAACGTCTGATATGTAAAAAAGTTCATCCCTGCAAGGACACCATTCATAATACCATATATTATTATATATTTTTCTAGGTTGAGTACTCCCATTAGCTTTTCCTTCCGAAAAAATAATTTGAAAAGATGTTTGATCTTTAAGAATCTCTATAAGAGTATTAATTATCGGGAGTCTTGTATCCTTTGGCCCGCTAATATGAATAAATATCACGGGTTTAGATTCATCTATTCTTAACTGTTCTCTAACCTTAATAATACTATTTTTAGTCAATGCAATACTGGGGGTTATAAAACCAATATACTTCATCTTATTTCTTGTTGATTTTACCGAGTTGATTGTCTCCTCTGATATCGTATACGGTGGAGGAAGATCCGGTACCAATATTTTGTCTGCAATGTTCCATAGACCGCCCATCATTTCTCCATTACAGGTTTCGAAAATCTGTGATGCTTTAAATTCTCTTAGTCTAGGTGTTAGCAATAATTTTATTTGATTGATGATCAATAACTTGGGGATATGGAGTATTTTCGAAGCAATCAAAGGCGAGAGCCTAGAATCTGAGACAACAACCTGTGGGTTAAATTTTTTTAAATATCTAATTTCCTGATTAGTTTGCCATGGTAAATTAACTAACCATTGAGGAATCTTGCTAATATTATTCTTTACCGAAAACTCTCCATTTTTTCCCCAATGGAATTCTACTGGGGGAACAATATTGCAAGAGAAACCTTGACCTTTTATATATCGTGCAGATTCACCGAAGGAGGAGAATAGCAATCGAATACCGGGTTTATTTAAGCTCTTTGCTAATAGCATCATCCTGCTTGCATGACCCAAGCCTACCCCATATGGCGCTAAATAAACCCTTTGCATTAATATGACGAATTTAAAAGCGCTTAAAAAGTGTTAAGCAAATCGATATTAAATTTGGCCTTACTGCTGGAGATTATCGTTACTATAAGATGGTTTTATTAACATTAATTATTAATTAATAAAAAGTCAGAATACATTTTCTCACTCTTTAATCCTATTGCCGTTAGTCTTTATCTTTGAAATTTCGGGAATCATCCAAATAAATTTCGTATGAATACAATTATTAGTTTGGTCAATGTCACATTGAAGTTCTCCGTTTACATAGAAAACGTCTACCAGTATTTTCTTCTTTATATCTTTTAATGTTATCCTATTGCCCTCGTAGGAGTCTACTGACAAAAATGGTGCCACTCTCGAAAGAAACTCTTCTTTTTCTAGATAAACCTGTAAAAAATCGTTAACATATTCCTTTATGTTAAGTCTCTTTTGGGATGCCCTCTGCTTAATCTTTTCATAGTTCTCTAAAAATATTTCTACAGTAACTACGCTTCTTCCTCCCCGCTTTACAGGCATACATATCCTAACATGTTAGTATATTTATTATTTCTCAATTCAAACTATTTAACATATATTTAAATAGTACAACATGTACTAACATGTGACAAGATGTTTGGAAAAATGAAAATATTTAAATCTAGATTTGAGGTAAATATAATTTCAAAAAAAAGCGGAAGACTATCTCCAAGTAAAGTTTCTAAGAAAGTGAGTATGTCTAGTAGACACTGGAAAAATATTAAGAATATTCATTACAAAAGATGGGTTAGGTTGCATCATTACAAGTTAAGATTATTTGTTTTATATGCTTCAAATATTGATTCAGATTCAGAATCTCTAAAATGTATTATAACCCTTTCTATATTGGTTTTAAAAAAATTTAAAAGACAGGTAAGTTCTATATGTTCTCTATTCTATAAAATAATATTGTTCTTGGTTAGTATAATTGCCAGTCTGTTCTAATGATCTAAGATAAAAGTCTTGGATTAATAGATATATGTCAAGCGGTATCCGCAGTAAAAAAAGGAATTTTAAGTGATGCCTTTAGATACTTAAAAGACCCAGGCATGTAAATATCTAAAAAGCCAATATTGGGCTATTTTTTTTGAGTTAACTCAGTTGTAGTAAAAAATTTAAAGGGTTCTCCTTAATTTTTTAGTTTTAATCAGAGTCTTCTGCATAAATCAATTTCATCTCATCGAAAGTAAGCTTTTCTCCGCTGGACATTTTCTTTAAAGCGACTTCTTTTAACGAATTCCACAATTCTTGATTATCTCTATTCTTGCGCATTTTATCTTGAGGTATTTCATGCTTACTTTTTCTTTCATTGCTGTATCTTCTCTGTCTTTCTGACGAATGTTGTAATCTATTTCTTTTAAATTCGATTGCATTCAGTTGAGTATCTACCATTTCAATTTTGGCACCTGCTTCTCTAACCCTGTGAATGACGCCTCTCCTCTCCTCATAAAGTTCTTCTCTTTTATTCAGTAATTCGTCTAGATTTGACTTTATTTTGCCTATTACCTTACCTACATCTGCTTTTTGATCAAAAATTTGATTCATTTTACCTTTAATATCTTCAAACTTTGTTGCCATGGATTTGTAAGTATCTTCCTTCTTGTGAATCACTCTCAGGGCATGTAATCTCGTTGCAATTTCCTTTGATTTTAAGACGAGACGTCTCTCTTCGTCTTTTGACAACTTCTTTGTTTGTATGTCTTTTTCTATCTGTTCTAATGCTTTAGTGAGGTTTGTAATGTTGAATCTATCTCTTCTTGACCTGGGGCCACCACCGCTTGAAGCTTTAGAATCTAAGCTTTTCATCCTTTTTCTTTCTTCGATCAAATTGTTCTTTAATTCTGTAAATTTGGCATAATCTGCGTCCTTTAATTCGTTAATTTGTTTGAGTTTTAGCCTTTCGGCTTCCAACTTTACCCGCTCTTGATCAATGATTTTCTTGGTTTCCTCAATTCTTTCATTGATCTGTTCGATTTGACTTTCACCTATTTTCTGTTCCTCAATTAAAGATTTTTTAAACTCTAATAAGGTTTTTTGATTCGAATCTATTGTATTATCTGATCTATTGTCCTTTTTTGTTGTAGAAGCTGAAGCTGCAGCTGAAGAAGCTGTAGCTGAATTTCCACTATTCTGTTGTTGAACCACGCCGCTTACAACCTGTTAAGATAGGGAAAAATATATTTTTTCTCTTTTTACCTATTCTTTATAATTCCCTATACATGTATAATATGCTAAACATCTAATAGTGCAATTTAATTTAAGCAAATGAAATCAAATAATATAGTCTTTGTTATACAGTTTCGACTCGATTGAAAGACAAATGTAATAACTAGTGTTATTATAATGGTTTTTATTGTAAATGAGCATGACGTTTAAACATATATTTATATTCTATCTTGTAGTTAATTATATGATTACCAATGGATGATTTTGATAAAGATTTTCCAGGATTTGATTGGAAAAATACTCCCGCGTATAAACATCCAGGAGGAAAGGACTGTCCTTGTCCTAAACATGAGTATATTCGAGAACAAATTAATGTTGCCAAGACTTTAAATACAAATAGTAAAAATGTAGATACTGATAAAAAACCATCGTCTAATGTTACTCTAAAGTTTTGCCCTGATCACTATAACGTATACTTTAAAGAGGTAATACCTGCTATGCCATTAAAATATCGAATTATTACTAAAATTGCCTTGAAGTTAGGAGCTGTTGTAATTCAACAAATCCCATACATGATGTCAGACAAATGCTTTTACTGCAAATTCGGCTCAGGCGGCTTTGATAAGAAGGTGGAACTTCCGCCTATTTAGGCCTATTTTATATCTGACTTTACGAGAAGGTTTTTTGCTAAACTAAGATGATCGGATACTAATACTAACGAAGCAATGTTTCTAACGATTATAGATAAATAGGGTATCCTATACTTGGACTGGTTATTCATCTTATACCCATCTATAAAATACTGTTCAATCTTCCTATATTTCTCAATTTCTAGATCCAATAAACTGGCCAAAAAAATACCTATATCTAAACTTTTAGTGAATTCACTTGATTTTCTTTGAATAAGCCCCAAGTCAGTCCGGTAGACTTCTGAGCCTCGAACCAAATAATTCTGCGCCTTATTGTCTATAAAACAGGCTCCGTTATCATGCATCATCCTAGTCATAAATCCTACCTTTTGTACTATGCTCGAATCTTCAGAGTGTTTAAGATAAGAATATAAATTCCCACCTTCAAGGTATTCTTCTATAATTACCTCTTGATTGATTTTTAATAACTTTGGTGTGGGTATGCCTATTTTCTCTAACGCTTGCCTCGTAGCTAATCCCTCATTGAGTAGGATCGAATTTCCCGTTTTGAGTGGTGAAGAGGGATGCAAGAGGATAAATGACATGAAGGTAAACATGAATACCAACAAATGTTCATGAAGATTTTTTATCGACTTGTTTTTTTTTATTACAACCTTCTGACCATTATAGTGAGAAATTACAATATCTCTTTGCCAATTCACAAAATGCAAGAATGTTCTCTATAGTAGATGCAGCCTCTTTTAAAAACTTTTAACTAATCAATCTCCCGTCTTTATTTAGACGTGCTTTTAAACCATTTCCAGAATTATGGAATAATAATCCTATTGGAACCTTATTTTGAATATATAAAAATTTATAGACTAATACCTATAACATAATTCTGTGTTTAAAAATACGAAGATTTTTCAAATTATAAGTACACTTATGATAGCAGCAACTTTATTTTCGGTTCCTGTATCAACTTCAAATGCATTAACAAGTGCTTTCTCAGATTATGAATATGGTTACGGACCAATTGCAAGTATAAATAAAGACTGGATTTTGGCTGGTCATTTCATGGGATATTATAGTCCTAATAACTTGACTGATTCGGGTTTTCACTCTACATTTGACATGGTCATGATAAATGGATCATCTCCACATATGCACCAGATATCAGATGCAACTGTAAACGATGTAAGAATTGATGGAAATAACACTATATTGCAAGGAGCTGCAACTATTACAATGACCGACGGTCCTGTTTCCAATGTTTCAACTACTTGGACAATTTATAACAATAACTCTATATCTATCTCTATGGATCCATCAAAAATAAATAATCATTTTGGTAACACTCCAATTTATGGGATCCTTCTTACACCTGAAAAGGAAATGGAAACAATGAACGCCATGATGGAAGATAAGGAGTTTATGGATAAATGGATTCCATTAATGATGCAAAATGTTATGGCTAACCTTCAGATTAGTGGTGGAAACGCGACATCTATGCCAATGTCGAATCTATCAATAAATGAAATTCCCTCCTCACCAAATAGCTCGAATCTAATGATTCAGTAATTGGGACTTCAATAATTCATTATTTCTTTTAATTTACTATATTTAGTGTTTTAAAATTTTTTCCATTAAATACGAGCAAATAAATCTATCTGTATACCTATCTACCTATACACAGGCCTGACGGTAAACTAGTTTGACAATTATTATTTGAATAATAATTGTTGTTAATATTTATAGGAAGATTGTTAGCGTTATTGATATCTAGGATGTTATTAAAGACATTATTAAAATCTACTTTGTTTAAAGAACTCTGAGTGTCCAGAAAGATCCCGTTACTTGTATTTAATATGTTGTTACCGTGAATTGTAGAATTTGCGGAGTTAATGAGCGTTACTCCAGACAGGCGATTAGCGTTCAACTGGTTATAGTTAACTTCGGCATTTTCTGATGAATGTAATGCTATTCCAATTGTATTGTCTCCTATCATATTATTGGAAATTTGAGAATTTTGAGCTCCGGTGATATAGAAAGCAACCTTATTGTTATTTACGTTCGTTCCCTGAGTATATACATTTGTACTTCCAGAAATATATATCCCAGATTGGAATCCGGATATAATTCCATTCCCTAAAATAGTGACGTTATTTTGACCTCCTATCATAATTCCAACCTTATTGCTATCTATTCCTGGTCCCTTAAGCGAGAATCCATTCATATCTATAACGGTATTATTTCCTCCAATGATAAGTCCGTCGCCCTCACATATTAAATTGGAGCTCAGTCGTACGTTACCCTGTATAATTTGACCACAAGAAGGATTAATTCCCATAGGCAAGAATTTTTGATTGTCTGGGGTATTTTGATTAATATCTATGGATTCTAGCGGCATTGTATCATTCTCCTCTGCAGTTTGACTATCCTCTATAGTTAGGTCATTACTCTGCTCTTGTACCATACCGATCTTATTATCTGTGTCCTGATTATTGTTAGAATTACCTGTATTCTGACTAGTAATGATATTTCTTTGAGGGTCAAGCCGATCGGGTTGGGGCAAGGCGGAGCCATTCTCGGTAGTACTAAATACTTGAGTTGAATTAACAAGGAGAGAGTGAAAAATAAATGAAAATAATGTAAACATAAACAATAATTTTATTGATAGATTCTTCTTATCATATCGTTCTACCTTAATCATAGATACAAATCTACAAGAGATATGTTATATCAATATTACCTTTACTTTGTATACAAAATCTGCTCTCCCTATCTTTAATTATACATTTATTAAAATCAAGTTCAATTTATGTGAATTCTGTGTATATAACCTGTATTAATAACTGGAACAGATTTTAAAGGTCTAATTATTTCAAATAGTTTTCTTCCAGATCTAGATATTTTTTCCTGACATTGTCATATTCACTAGCGGGGATTTCGGGAGCATTTAAGTATAAATAGTTTTTGGCTGCCTTATGGTTTTTCAAATTCTTCCAATTTGTCAGAAACTTTCTAATAAAATCATCAATCACTTCCTTATTCGTAATTCCTGTTGAATCAATCTTAAGGCTTTCATTGATTATGCAAATTTCTTCTTTATTATCTCCACTAATATACTCAATTGGAATCGGCTTAAACTTTTTTCCATCTATTTTGTTGGGGATAATAACAGCGATGTACGGGTTGTCGTTTTTCCTAGAGAAATCTATTTCACCCATGAATTATTAATTATCCGTTAAAATAAAAAATTGATTGTATGACAATAAATCCGCATTTTAGAAGCAAATTTTGCCTAAAACTTTTACTCTGAAAAGCATTTTTACCTCTCAATTGAATTAGCTAATTGACTAAGTGGTCTTATTAGTCTATCAACAGATATTTATGTGGAGATAAAATACATCTACTAACAGGGCCGATCGTCTAGCCTGGTAGGATACGGCATTGGCATTGCCGAGGTCGTGGGTTCGAATCCCACTCGGTCCATCTTTATTTCTTTTATTTTTAAGTTCCAAGACTATTACCTATTCATCAAAATTGGACTTTACCTTGCGTCGTCAATTTTCTCAAAACCCTTATTTTCGTTTTATGTACTTCGTAAAGTCTCCACTAAAAAAATAAAAATACCCCTGTCAGTTCAATCATTTTGGACTTTGCTGAAGTACCAGAAAATAACGGTGGGAATGTTAAATTAATATCGTCTATATGTAAAGTTCATCGAGTCCAAATTGGTTATGTTTAATCAAAAAGATATCTTTAAGATCAAGGCTTTTAGGTGCTTTTGTTTTAGAACAGAATATTTTCCCTTTGTACATATTTGAAGGCTTAAATATGATTTATTTTCTTTATTATATGATTATAAGATTTCTTATAATTTCAATCTGATTGTGCTGAGGTTAGACGATCAAAACAGTCAGATTGATGCTTTTGATATGTTATGGAATTATACATGAGCAATACGTTGAAGTACTTACATTAGTTTGATACTTTTCCATTCATAATGATTTTACATCATGATATTCTGGAATAAGGAGGTTCTTTAATTAGTAACAAAAAGACCTGAAGAATCTAAATTTAATGAATCTGTAATTGTTTCAAGATCCATTTAGAATCAATGTTTCTATCCTTAATCCTTTGGCATTATCTAACAATTTTGTTATTTTTGATAGTGTGATCCGTCAAGGATGCAGAATAAATTTTGTTGCTAGGTTTTTCTTAATTTTAATAAGCGATAATATTTTGACATATCAAATGCAAAGAGAAAGACCTTTTGGCGTCACAATTATTGTAATACTTGCTCTTCTAGGCGGTATAGGTTCTATTTTAATTGGTTTTATAGTCTTAATAATACCAATACTTGGAATAATACTTGGAGGTATTTTTGTTATTATTGGATTATCTTATTTTGCTGTGGCATATGGATTATGGAATGGATTGAACTGGGCTTGGATTTTAACTGTTTTCATATCTGCATTAGGAATAGTTGTAGGTCTTATATCTATTATGATTGGAACTGGAGGATCATTACTGTTTATAATAGTCAATGCTATTATTATTTACCATCTATTCAAACCAGATGTCAAGGCATATTTTGTAAGATAATAACACTGCATTTTGTAGGGTCTTCCCACTTTTTGTTTAACTTTATTTCATTAGGGTTAGATTTGCAGTATTACCATGGATTATACTCGATCTAGAGTAGTATTGTTATTGAAACTGCAATGTTTCATCCCTGGATATCATGTTCTGTAAGAAAAGTTATAGTAAACTATGTCGCACTTCCTTCTTAAGTCCTTTGGTTTAACTTAAGTATTATTAAGCCATTTTTGACGTGAAATCCTAGTGTTAAAAGTTTTTAATCCCGAGTCAAATTGGTCAACATTATTTGTCTACAAATGAATTATGCGGACTATTAAAATTCATCTTTTTTAAAAGATAACAATATTTATTTAATAAATAAATAAAAAAGCATAGGGGTTCGACCAATACCTATAATATGCTTTTATTCGAGTCAACTCCGTTATGCAAATGTCAAAGCAAAATTTGGTTCATTTTTCTCTTATGTAATATACCATTTTAATCTGCTGTTATTGTTTTGATCCATGCTGCACAAAATTCAGTAAGAATTTTCAATGCTCACAATATATATTGCACCTTGTTATACTAACTCCACAAAAATGAACATCTGATCATTTTTTTGATAAAAGGAAAAACAAAAGTATTTGCGTAACTAAATATTTTTTATCTTTGGTCCTTCTATGAATATTATGAAACATTGTCATAATTGCGGTTACCGTCTTAGCACAGAAAAGTTCTGTCCTCAATGTGGTTATAAAACTAAACACACCGAAGTTAAAAACAATGGAAAAAATGTAGAAATTCTTGACAATAAAAGTAATTTAACCGTTAATGGAATTAAAAATGGTAAAAATATCTTAGATAACAAGATAGATTATAGAATAGAAGGGAATGCTATTCATCTTCATGTCTTAGATGATAGATCAAATTCCGTTTTGAAGAAATTACAAAAGCTGATGTCTATTTCCATCCAATTAGAACCACGTTCATCTCTAAGTAATAAGGTCGAAGAGACCCATAGGGTAAAATCAGAGGAAACTAATGCTGCATACCAACGAATTCGAATTATACTAGATGAATCAAAGAAGATAGAAAAGGAAATAGGAATAGAAATAAAGGACATAAAGGTTGGAGTTGTGAAAGTTTCTAAAAATGATTTGATATTAAAAGTAATCATACTTAATGGTAATGAACATTACTACAAAAATGAGTCTGTTGATGCTATAAAACAATATGACAAGGCTTTGGAAATACAGACAAATAGCGTTGAGGCATGGACTAACAAAGGTATGACTCTTGGTCATATGGGTAAATACCATGAAGCCATAGAGTGCTATGACAGGGCTTTGGAAATAGAGCCAAATTATGCTTTAGCGTTATATAACAAAGGTTCAGCCCTTGGTAACCTGGGTAAATACCATGAAGCCATAGAGTGCTATGACAAGGCTTTGGAAATAGAGCCAAATTATGCTTTAGCATGGAGTAACAAAGGTGTAGTATTTGGTAACCTGGGTAACTTTAACGAGGAGATTGAGTGCTATGACAAGGCTTTGGAAATAGAGCCAAATTATGCTTTAGCGTTATATAACAAAGGTTCAGCCCTTGGTAACATGGGAAAATATTATGAAGCCATAGAGTGCTATTACAAGGCTTTGGAAATAGATCCGAATAATGTCGAGGCATGGGCTAACAAAGGTTCAGCCCTTGGTAACCTGGGTAAATACCATGAAGCCATAGAGTGCTATGACAGGGCTTTGGAAATAGAGCCAAATTATGCTTTAGCATGGAGTAACAAAGGTCTAGTATTTGGTAACCTGGGTAAATACCATGAAGCCATCGAGTGCTATAATAAAGCCCTTGAAATAGATCCGAATAATGTCGAGACATTGAATAATAAACGACTTGCGATGACCAATCTAGAGAAATCATGAAAAATAGAATATTGATTTGTTTTGATTAATTGTTATTACATTATCTGAACGTTTAGATTAGATTGCATCAATTTCTCGATGTTGGTAACGATATAATTGCAGTTGTCAAAATTTTTAGTTAAATGTAATATTATTTGATTATTATGATTTAGAAAAGATCATTATTAACAACGAAATCGCGTGCTCATGATGATATAGCGTCTTATCTTTCTAATTGGTTTCGCAAGAATTTTGTAAGTAGATTATTTACTCAACCGTTCCACTTTCTCCTGTCAAATGAAACCTTTATTTCACGTGAGCAATTCACTCTAACGAATAAAAAATAGTCTCTGAGATATGTTCAACGTTTGAAAAATAAAAACAATATTCAATGTATTTTATTGGATCCAAATATAATAATATCTATAATTATATTTGAACAAAAATGCTTGGAACCCTTTGAACCATAATCTTCATAATTGCTGCCATAATCATTATCGTGATTTAGTTCAAATCCTTTTGGGCGTTATATTTATTGCTCCTATGGCTATAGAAAATCCGCGTAGACATAAACTATATAATAACAGATACAAACCACCCGGTACAAATTCATTAATTGATTAGAGTGTAAACTAAAATGTCGTTAAACAATATGCTTTTTTTAGTATATTTAAAATAATGAATCCAAATAAATTTTGAGAATATTATTAATCAGTAAGGAAATATCCGCGTATCAAACGCTCCGCAATACATCTGTCGGGTCTGTTTCTGTAATTTCAAGCCTGTCTCACCAGATTATCTCAAAGACTAGTTTTTGTATCAGGCGAAACCATCTTACAACCTAACTGAATTCAAAAGGATCGATTTTAAATAATCATATTAACCCTGAAATTGATTTCAGATTACATTTTCGATGAGACATTGTTTGAGGTTGATTGTGAATACATCTGGCTTTGAATTCAATCAAACCAAAAATAAGAAATTCTCACACTTTTACAAGGATCCATAGAAATAAAAACGTTGATTGCCGAGATATTCTAGGTTTAGTAAAGATTCATGGAAAGCATCCTGTTTCTACAGACTGGTTCAAAATTTGATTTCATTTTACCTTCCTACAATTTTTAGATGACCAAATGATTGAATTTGTTATATAGCATATCTAAAAATAATGTAATATATAAGCAATATTTACATTATCACAGCATTATATAGTATATATTACATTTTTTATTCCAAATAAATCCAATATATAGGATCTTATTTTTCTTTAAGTTTGTTGAGAGTTCCATGTCATTTTTGCCGCGAATCCCACTCGGTCCATCTTTATTTCTTTCATACATACATCATAAATTAGCATCTGTTCTTTCGTCCATGTTACTACAGTTTTTCTACTGAAATAATAAGCAAGGAATATTTGTAATAATTTATTAGTATTTATGAACAAAAGATCCAATAATGGACTTATCTTCATCAGGACCAAACAATCCTATCAATATAAACCATATAGCTATTAGTGTACCTAGTCTTGAACAAGCGATTAAATGGTATCAAAATGTCTTTGGGTTTAAATTAATTGGGGGGCCTGTAGATTTCATAACCGATGACTCACTCGCAGGCATGGCTCTAAAGGATATCCATGGTGAAACTCTAAGGAAGATGCGAATGGCTTGGCTTGTGTCTGAAAACCACGTTGGATTTGAGATAATTGAGTATGTTGAACCGGAGGCACAAAGAAGACAAGATAATTTTGAGTACTGGAAATCGGGCATTACCCACTTTTGCATAACAGATCCTAACATAGAGGAGTTGTGCCACAAGATTACCGAGCAGGGTGGAAAGCAAAGAAGTAACATCTGGGAAATTATACCAAACAAAGGATACAAAATATCGTTTTGTGAAGATCCATTTGGCAATATAATAGAAATTTACAGTAACGCCTTTGAAGATTTAGTAACCGAGATAACAAAGGGTTCTTCTGACAATAGTATTTAACTGAATATCTCATTATGACACGTAGTCCATTGGAGCTTCAATAGATAGAGAAAGAGACATAAAATGAGATGTAGCCTTCGTATACCATATTAGTTAAAGTATGAATCCGCATTTAGCTGTTTTAAAATGGTGCCAACCATTATACTTGTATCTGTTTATACCAAATCAAAGTAGTACCTTGACTTTGACATTTCTTCTATTTACTCAATAATTGTGTCCCGGTAAATTAATTACTGTAATATAGGAATATAATTATCACAAGTTGCATTTGATAATTGATTGAAAAGGTGTTTACAATACAAAGTGTATTTAATTATCATGCGGCTCAAAACGCCGCAGGTTGTATTGTTTCAAGCTCAAAACTTTTTTGGAATACCTTTTGGGTTACAGATTAGATATATTAAAGGCTTTAAATCTGGCATGGACTAAAATACAATTAAACTATTACACTATAAAAAATTACTAGGCTTTCTTTTGATTTTATGCAAGAATAAAATTATGTTACTATTATGTTATCCGTTGATATAGCACACAGTATAGTCGCGTAAAAATTATGCTATTTAAAATAACTAATAAAGTTTATTAATCTATCTATAAGTGTTCACATCTCCTGCAGGAGTAGTTATATTGGACATATTTGATAGGGCATCAAGGGAAGTGGTCGACAAGTTGGATTTGCCTAGGGGTTCTGATGAATTTCCGGGAGCCGCTGTTTGATTGCTTGTATTTGCTTGAGCAAAAACCATTGGGTTACTGCCTACTAATAAAATAGCGATTCCTAATACCATCGATATCATTATGTTAAATTTCATCAATTGTTACTTGACAATCATATTATATAAGGAATAAACGAGTTTTGATTCTGAATATCATTTAACTGTTGTCTTCAGACAAAAATGATATCACTGTTTATAAAATGATTATAAAACTCATTCTAGCTTTTGTAATGAATTTGTTATACTTATCCTGTATTTACATCAAACCACCTGACTACTTAGTTGTTTGCAAACGTTTGCAATTGAAACTTAAGATTTAATTTAATTTAATTTTACTAATGACTGTTGACATGTAAAGGAATATGTATTAGATATGATAGAGTTGGGGGAGGCAAAAATTCTGTTTATGCTTTAGGTTACAAACGATGCACCGGCTGTAGCCTATATATTAAATTCGATGGGATTAGGTGTCCGTGCTGCAATTTTCCATTGAGAACTAAAAAAAGAAATTAAATATGACGTTTTTTATAACGACACAAAAGATATTATTATATAAAAATTCAATATTGACAAATGTATGATACGGATAATCCTAGTTTTGGAGAATCCAAAAAAACTACTACCATGACATTTAGAATAGATGAAAATGTAATCAGAGTATTGAGATCAGAGTCTGAAAGAAATCAAATTACATTGAATAGTCTTGTGAATCAATTGTTAAAGCGATATGTTGAATGGGATATGTTTGAACCCAAAGTTGGACTTATCCCTATAGCAAAACCTATAGTGGTTGCCTTATTCAACAAGATGAGTACTGAAGATATCTCCAATATGGCAAAAGAGATCGGAAAGGATGTCGTTCACGATATAGCTCTTTTTATGAAAAATAAGATGGATCTTGATTCATTTCTTTCATGGTTTGAAACAAGAATGACAAGTTCGTTAACCGAAACAAACCATACTATCCAAGATGGCTATCATGTTTATGTTTTAAAACACGAGTTAGGAGAAAATTGGTCTTTGTACCATAAAATTGTTATTGAATTAATGTTTAATGAAATCTTTAACAAAACTGTAGATGTAACCATCAGCAACACTACCGTTCGATTTAGGTTTAAGAGTTAAATAAATATAGTACAATTATGTTCTAAAAAAATTTTTAACATTTCATATACCATCCGAATCAAAACAAACTCTTATCAAATTAGTTTAGCCTGTAAAGAAAACACTGTCTTGTTCCGTCACTAAAGAACTTGCTTTATGGGTGGACTCTCATAGTGTGGAGTCCGTGTAAAGATAATCAATGATGAGATAATCAATGATGAGATAAAATTATTGGGTCCTATATAAAGTACCAAATACAAATTTTCTAAAAGAAATATTAATGCAGTAAAGTTATTGTTATTATTTCAGGTATTATTTTCTATAAGTATCTTATCTAATAATTCTCTAGAAATGTCTTTATATACTTTTTTGCTAATAACTATTAAATGTACAATATATTATCTGAAAAGAAAATAATAGCCAGTTCATTGGTAATGGCTTTTGCATTCATAATGGTCATGGGTCCATCCTCAATGGCAATGAATGTTTTTGCCCAGGGCAATGAGTTGAATCAAGGGATTGGTCAATCACAAAGTTCCACCCAACTAGGAATTTGTGTATCAGGTGACGGTACTTTATTTTCGTGTAATAATTTGAATTTCCAGAACCAAAACAACGAAGGCAATAACGCAGCAGCCCAGAGTGGTGGAGATGATGAAGACGATGACGACGGAGGCAACAGTGCTAACCAAGGCATAGGTCAAGAACAAGACTCTGAACAAAGTGCACTGTGTGTATCTGGTGGAGGCACATTTTTGTCCTGCAATAACGTAAACGTCCAGAATCAAGAAAATAGTGGAAATAATGCCTTGGCTCAACAAAGTGGAGAAGGCAACGGAAATGGTGGCAACAGTGCTAACCAAGGCATTGGCCAATCTCAATCATCAAGTCAAAGCAGCGTTGTAGTATCAGGTGAAGATACAGTGTTATCAGGCAATAATATCAATGTTCAAAATCAACAAAACTCTGGCAATAACGCACTGGCTCAAAGTTCTGGAAGTGATAACGGGGATTACAATGACAATGGCAAACACGGAGATGACGATGACAATGGCAAACACGGAGATGACGATGACAATGGCGGCAACAGTGCTAACCAAGGCATAAGTCAAGAACAAGAATCTGAACAAGATAGTCAGGTAACATCAGGTGATAATTCTGAGGGTTCGGGTAACAACGTAAACGTTCAAGATCAAAATAACGAAGGCAATAACGCAGCAGCACAAGACTAGACATTCTAAAATAGAGGGTTAAACAATCCTCCTAACCTACCTTTTTAATATTCTATACTACATAACAATATGTCAATTTGGAATTTAAAATATTATTTATCATAGGATGTTGAGCATCTCAAGTTTCCGTTATTAATACA
Source organism: Candidatus Nitrosocosmicus sp. (assembly GCA_031177355.1). Classification (GTDB taxonomy): domain Archaea; phylum Thermoproteota; class Nitrososphaeria; order Nitrososphaerales; family Nitrososphaeraceae; genus Nitrosocosmicus. The sequence continues at coordinate 26,530 of JAPSGR010000001.1, forward strand.
TTGGCTGTTTAAACCTGAGAGAATGTGAAGCATTTGTATATGATGACGTGTCAGTTATAATTGAAACCAGTAAAATTGAACTACAAATGGGTAGCGCTTAGTAACACTACTATAGGTTCACTGATGGCGTCTCTGGATCGAAACATAGTCATTATTGCACTTCCAACTATAGCCCTAGATCTTAACACCTCTTTGATTACTCTTGTCTGGATAACTATTGGGTATTGGGTAGTAACAGCTTCTGCTCTGCTGACTTTTGGAAGATTAGCCGACATGTTTGGTAGAGTCAAATTATACAATTTTGGTTTTGCTCTCTTCACCTTTGGGTCTACCTTATGCTGCATCTCGCAAACGGGCGAACAACTAATTCTTTTCCGTATAATTCAGGGAATTGGGGCCGCATTTATCTTTTCAAACAGTGCTGCAATTATTTCAGATTCATTTCCAGAATCTGAGAGAGGGAAGGCGTTAGGAATAAATCAGATTTCCATTGTAGTTGGTTCCGTTCTAGGTCTTGTAGTTGGAGGAATCCTCACTACATATCTGGGTTGGCGATCAATATTTTGGGTTAATATTCCTATAGGTATATTTGCTACACTATGGGCCTTTTCAAAATTAAAAGAGTTTGGCCATACAAAAAAAGAGCAAATTGATTGGCTAGGAAATATACTAATGACCTTATCCCTCTTGTTGCTACTATTTGGTATAACATTTGGGTCATTTCACATACTCGATACAACTATGACAATTATTTTCATATTTCTTGGATCATTGTTTCTTATCTTGTTCTATCTTATTGAAAGAAAAACCTTGTATCCAATGATTGACCTGACTCTCTTCCAATCAAAGATCTTTACACGTAGCAACGTAGCTATTTTTCTTAACTCGATGGCGCGAGGAGCTTTTTCTTTTGTAATAGTTTTCTATTTGCAAGGTCCAAGTATGTCCTTATCACCACTAGAGGCGGGCCTCTATCTAATTCCTGTATCATTAGCACTAGCAATCTTTGCACCAATAACGGGATGGCTGTATGATAAATTTAGATCACCATTACTTTCCCAAATAGGTCTTTTAATATCAGCCATGGGTTTTTTGATGCTTGTGAACATCGGAGAACAAGTATCTATCATCGATATGATATTACCTTTAACTCTGATCGGAGCAGGTATGGGAGTATTTACTTCCCCAAATAGAGCTGCTATTATGAATTCGGTTTCTCAAAACAGACGGGGGATTGCGGCAGGAGTAAGCACTACACTAGTTATGACAGGGAGTGCATTTAGCATTGCCGTTGTTTTCTTAGTATTTTCATTTATGTTACCGATTGATGAAACAGGCAAGATATTCTTAGGGACATTTCAAGTATCTTCTGACAGTGAGAACTCTCCTGGATATTTTCTGGATAAATTTTTACAATCGCTACGTTATATTTTCCTTATTTCAGCATTATTGATGATCGCTTCGGTATTGATTCAACACAAGGTCGGATGACAAAAATAGGGCACATTATAAAAGTTATGGCTACCCCATTGTATCTCACGGCCATGATTGTTTTATATAAATTAACTATACTATTTATATTACACAACCGATATATACATAGTAGTGATAGGTAAAAGTTTACGAACCATTGCTATTTCGAAAACACATTTCTGCGATAAACTATTGTCATTTCCTTTTGTTGAAAATTTGAAATTCAATATTAGAGGGAGAGTAATTTAAATAATTCCAATAGATAGTGAGAACCAAAACATAGTCATTGACGCAGTTAAAAAAATAAGCAAAGATGTTGTAAATATTGCAAGCGTTAGAATGATAAAAGATCAATTGCTGAGGATTTTTCCTGTAGAAGGTGTAGGATCAGGAGTTATAATTGACAAAAAAGGATATATACTTACTAATAATCATGTGATTGAAAAGGCCAATAAACTGAGTATAACTACAACAGACGGCAATGTATATGAGGGGAGGATAGTTGGCACAGACAAACAAACTGATCTTGCTATAATCAAAATTGATTCGAAGGATGCACTCTCATCAGCGGAATTAGGTGATTCAGATCAACTGAAAATAGGGCAAATAGTCATTGCCATTGGAAATCCATTTGGACTAGACGGAGGTCCCTCGGTCACAGCAGGCATAATAAGCTCATTGACAAGGCGATTGCAATTTGAAAATGGGATAATGGAATTAATCCAAACAGACGCTGCTATCAATCCAGGCAATTCTGGAGGGCCGTTAGTAGACACTAAAGGTAAGGTAATAGGAATTAATACTGCAAAGATGCCTTACGCTCAGGGTATCGGATTTGCCGTTCCAATTAATGTCGCAAAAATGATAATTAGTGATTTAATAGAAAACGGACGTGTAACCAAGAGACCCTGGCTTGGTATATCGGCAATAAAAATCAATAGAGAATTAGCATATTCGTTCAGGCTTGCAAGTATCGAAGGATCTCTTGTTGCAGAGATACAAACAAATAGCCCAGCACATTATGCCGATTTGCGGAAAGGTGATATTATTGAATCAATCGATGGGATAAAGATTGTTGACCCCTTTCAGATTTCAAATTACATTCGAAAGCTATCTGTCCGAGATAAAATAACTGTGGGAATCAACCGGTATGGGAAAAAGATTATGAAAGAAATTCGTTTGAAGCCTTATCCAACTAACTTTAACTAATGCATACATAAAAATTCAGAGAGGTGAACGTGCCAATGATTGAAAAAACCATCTCTTTATTTGATCCCCTAATCTGAAATACGTGTTCTTAAACAGGACACAATGATCAATTTCTAAATTCTTGAAATTGTGTTTCTTCTCCTTTTGTTATTTGTTATTTTTTTCACTTGCTGTCCATCTTCTTCAATTTCGTTATCAATCGTCTTTTGATCTAAGTTCAACTTTGCAACACGCGGGGTAGCCATGGCAAATTGAATATGAAAGCAGGCAAATGAGTCACAAAGTGAGCAATGTAATTTATTTTCGCTAAAATGAATTTCTGCTATCTTGTTTTCTTTAAAATCCTTAATATACAACGTGTCTCTGGTACACCCTTCTTCTGATAGAAACGGTGCATAATGTCTCAGAAATTCGTCCTTTTCTAAAATATCGTGAAGTAATTCATTTACAAATCCTCCAAAATGTTCATTAACATACGGGTTTCTTTCTCTTTCCTTTTTCCATTTATTTCTTAATTCCTTGACAATACTGACCCTTAGAGTTATCAGTTCAGCGGAGCTTGATCTTGGCATATACAAGTATTATATAACGTAGTGACGTATTTAACTTTAGTAGACAATGTATTACTGTTCTTTACTTACTCAAATAGGGTAATATTTTTTAATTATTATGTGAATCTTTAATCTTTATCAAATATGTTTCCTATATTTAGGATCCTTTGGTACAGATAAAGAGTTTTCCCCCAAGTGTTTAATATATTAGCGTTAAATTTATTTTTGCGGTCTAACAAATTAATAAATAGTTTACAAAGTTAAGTCATTTTAAGTAGCAATTTGATTTAGCCTATGATGCTGAAGTCCCTCGTCTATTGATTCGATGTAATTTGGTATTCCATCCTTTACACATAAATGCTGTTTGAGTAAAAAAAGTTATTAAAAGAGCAGTTATTGGAGGCGAAATAATAATGATTTTGAATCTCGTTCATGTAAATATACATCTATACATAGGAAATTAAAGGATTCAACAGGCTCGGAGATAAATAAAAACATCAACAAGGTCGAAATTACTAAAAAAATTTAAATCTTTATTTGAAAACGATCTCTGAAAAGACCTGCTTATTAGTTACTCTTTAGCAACTTTGTTACTATAAAATATAGAGACATTTTACCACCGACCAGTTTGTTGACAACTCTAAAATTTTGTTTCTTATAATGACGAGCAATGTACAATAATTGTGTAGACAATGGTATTAGCTTTTTCATTTTCCTTGATAGGTGAAATGGAACGTACTTGCAACCCAATTTTTACCCTTGGTCTATATATTTATGAGTAAATAAGTCACGATATTTTTCATCCTACAACTAGGGCATAATCACATTTGGACTATAAGAAGTGTATTGAATGGCTAAGCATTTGTCACATGATGAATAGCTATGTATCTTTTTAAAATCGTCCCAAAATATTTATTTAGTGTTGGGTTTCCAAATTACATCGAAATTGCAAGTTGGTTGATAAAATAAAGTGTTATCATATATTAGTTAAGAAACAGAGTGAAGCTTTGGAGATTTTGGAAAAATTGAAAAAGGGAGAAGGATTCACAAATTTAGCTCGAGAATTTTCTATTGATAAAGGAAGTGGAAAAAGAGGCGGCGATTTGGGATTCTTTAGCCGAGGAATGATGGTTAAACCATTTGAGGATGCCGCATTTAAGCTTAAGAAAGGAGAGGTAACGACCGAACCAATAAAAACAGAATTTGGTTACCATATTATTAAACGGTCAGGATAAACAAGACTCTAGTAAGCAAAGGGGGATTTTAATTATATAACTGATGATGCTATTCGGATATTAGCCCTACAGACTGATAAAGCGTACAGATTAAACCTCACGTAATTCCTTGATTGAATATAACCTTTAGATCTTCTTTATTTTGTCACTAGATTGATGAAATTAAATTCATAATACTAAATTATTTGCATTATGACAGCAGCCCAATAAGGAAAGATTTCACACGGGAACACGAGTAATTTGCTAACCTCACTGGAATCATAATGCAAACAAGAGTTTAATTGTTGAAAGGTAATATAAATCGAGTTTATTCTTATTTAGGCTCAAATTCTGATTTTGACAGGATATGAACTCAAGCTCTAAAGTCATTGTTAACAGTAAATAACTGTCTGAAATTGTAAAGTATATTCCTATCGGTGTTGAATCATTTAATAACAAATGATTCCAAAGAAAATAAAACGAGGGAAATTAAAAATCGATGATCTTGGATGGCGTGTGTAGACGAAATTCCTTCTATGTCTCAACAGCTGCAATATGAAATGTCTTAGAATATTAGTATTTGGGTATATAGATAATGATTTACAGCTTATTTTATAGACATTCTAGTGTCAAAGAGGATGATCTGCCCCTTTGTTATTACATAATTTTATGTCATTTTAACAAATTTTTTTATATACCCAGACTAATTTTTTTTTATCTTTTACGACATACCTAAACTTATATTTTGGGTGATAGATTTTTTCAGCTAATGATCTAGTAGTTTCAAAAATAATTATTTTAACTTGTGTATCATTACCTTGCGATTTTCCCAAACCTATACAGAACAGCAAGATGTATTTGCCAATCCCAAAACACCTATATTTTTGATCTATCCCTATTTTATGAATTAACAAACCTCTCAGTGTACCGTTCGCATCAATTACTCGCCTTTCTGGTGTTCTGACATCACCTTTGCTCAAAATTGTAAAAATAACTGAAAAAAACCCTATCCATTCTTCTTCATATCTTAATACATAGACTAATTCATTATCGAGTTGTTTTCCTGCCCTAAATTTTTCATAAAATTCTTGTACTCTTAGCGGATCTTCCCCATTCGATTGAGCAAAATTAAGATTCGGTAACTGATGATTTTTCGCACTATAAATGACAAACTTGAGCTTATCAGGATTAAATGGATGAGCCAGAGTCATGTTTATGTTTCTCATAGAAATCGACAGATTCAAGTATAAATTTTTTATCTAAATCATCAGTTTTGTCAAAGGTGCAACCTAAGATTAGTAAATATTCGTCGTTATCTGAAATAATATCCTGAAGAAAAGGTAATTTATTTGACATAATAATGTATATACTTTGCCCTATTAAAATCTCGGTGTTAAATCTGGCTGGAGATTATTATTATTTTTTAAATTCCCTTCTAATAGCCATATGAATTAGGTTAAGGTAAATAATAATTGTGTATAGAAAAATTTGGAAAATTATCTTATGGTGAGAACTAGTATTTGTAAAGAAAGTCATCGAGTAAATTTAATTTATATTTTTTAGAAGAGATTTAAAACATCTTTACTTATGGTTAACGATATCCTGTTTTTTATTGTCCAAAAAGGTTGTATTTATTATATGACCATCTAAAAGAAAGTTATAGTTTAGAGGGCATTGGAGCCGTTACGGAACGTGGTCTAACGTATTTTGCAACAATATCCTCGGCCGGTTTTCCCTCAAATAAGCCCTTTGATAATCCTCGCAAATACTTCATAATTGCCCAGGTTCCGAATTTGATTAAGAGTGCCATAAATATCTTCATAGCAGGTCCATATGACTTGTTCCTGATAATTATCGGAATTATATCGCTAATTACCCTAAGATTATGCTGCCAGCATGTCCAAAACAATGCAAATTGAGATTCATTAAGGTTGCCAAAATGCATAGAATTTTTCTCTGAAAAGTCTTGATATAATAAAGGAGCAACTAATCCTCTCATGTTCATTTGTTTGAAATCCTGGATCAAATCTATAGTGTATTGAGTCTCATCTGGCGTCTCGTCAGGCCAGCCTATTATCAATGTAAGAGCAGGAAACCAATGATTCTGATTTAGAATTCTACATCCTTCCCTTACTACCGAACCCCATTCATCTGGTTGATACGGTCTCGTCTTGACACCTAAATGCTTCTTTACCATACGAGGTGCCACTGTTTCTACCCCCAAATTCGTCGCAAGCCATCGACCATTGTTTTCCATATCATTGATTTGAGAAATTCTCTTAATGAGATCAGGCGAAGACGCGACTGCTGATAAGGTCATATGAGTAGTTCCAACAAAGTTAGCGCCAACGGACTTTAACCCCTTCCACACATCCAAAATTGCATCTTGGTTAGGGATAAAATCTTTATTATCGCATCCGTATAGCAGCATTTCATCAGACTGAAGCCATATAGAGTCAAATCCATATTTTATGTTGATTTTTGCCTCTTGTTGTAATCTTTCTAGCGGTATATCTTTCTTTGAGCGCTTGTTTACATCGCAAAAATCACATCCACGACCACAACCTCGCATGGCTTCTATGAGAGAATTAATTGTTGGTCCTTTGATTACTGGAATATTTTCAATATTTCGAACAAATGTATGAAGTAGCTCTGGTGCGTCACCTGCTTCTAGATCATGAAATAAATCTAATGCTAATTCGTCAGCTTCACCTATAACTACGGTGTCTATTCCATGGATTTTCATTCTTTCTGGTTTTGCCAACTCCCAAGAGCCATTTCCACCCACAACTACTTTGAAATCATATTTTTTCTTAAGCTGGATTATTGATGCACACATCTTTTTAAATTTCATAGCTACGTAAGACAATTTTTCGGGAGACATTGTGGTAGTAACTGGGGCCATACCTAATGGATCCATAACATTTATTCCCACAACCTTGGTTTGTGGACCTATGCACTTGTCTAACATTTCAGGATGGGCTAAGAATACTTCATTCTTATCGTATTCTCTTGTTAACGCACTCTCGATTCTTCGCAATCCGCATTGAGCCACTTTGACTTCACCAGTATTCTTATCCGTTTCGACACTGGGACAAAATAATTTATCAAAAACAAATTCAGGAACTAATTCGTAAGGACCACATGCTATAAAGCCATAAAGAAAATTACCTCGATAATTAGTCATCAAACTACGATCAGCAGTTAGAACAATTCTTTTACCAGCAACCATCTTTTAATCTATATCCTCCTTTAATTAAAAGACGTGGGTATAAAATTATTTTCATAGCATTTAGAGTATGCTGAGTATGACTTTCAATTCGATCCAATTTCTAATAAAGACCTCGTCTTCTTCCCTTTAATATAATCGATTTTAATTGACGATGATCAAGTATTGATAATGCCTCTTGATAAGTAGTCCATTTGAAGCCCTCATGCTCATTTGAGATAACAACTTCTCTTACAGGAGTTGTAGCAAAATAGAACTTAACTTCCTTTTCAGACCTGATTCCGTCTGCCCGAAAGTACTTGTACTGAATTTTACCAATATATTGGTGGATATCCAAGTCAACTATCCCCGTCTCTTCTTGCACTTCTCTTTGTAATGTCTGAATTTCATTCTCGCCCCTCTCTTTGTGACCTTGGGGGAATCCCCAGAATCCCCGCTTATTTCTCAAAAGGAGAAACTCCGAATGATCCTTATTGAATTCCGTTGATTGATATCTTATTATTCCACCAACTGAAAGCTCTATCGTCACTCTTCTCTATCCCAATTACGTAAATTGTAATTTAATAAATATAATATTGTTTCTATATCCGTTGCTTATGATGTCCATTTATTTTAGGTTTATCCTCATTTTAAACTATCCCGAAGAGTAGCAAAAATCCAGTGATTTCTTATTTAATTAATAAACTTTGACCTTATTATTTATGAATTTATAAAATCATGAATTTTACATCGCAATTAATCTATTATTATTTATCACAGATGTAATAAAATTATAAAAATTTAGCTAAATATTACGAGCTGATTTGGCCAATAGCCGCATCAGCTATGGTGTCACGCTTTGGAGAAATTACAATGAAGTAGTTTTTGTCAGCTCTTTCCATCACACTCACTAATTTTTGTTTTTTTGCCGAGATGTCAAATTCATACATACCTTGTTCCATCTTTCCTTTAGTATATATCATCAATAACGTCTCTCCGGACAATGGAGTAATCGGTACCATTGAAAAAACATATCCTTTGTATGAACTAATTGGAAGTATCTGCTTCATATAGGGAGCTACCGAAACCAAGTAAACCAGTACATCCTCAATGGTTTCAAACTCTTCAAATTCAAATTTCATGTATGTAAAGTATTTAGATTGAGGTTAAATAAACTTTATAAAAACAAAGAGAATTTAACCGTAAGACTCGAATTTTACGTCAAATGTTCCATCCTTTCTCTTGTTCCTCTCTGTTACAAAACCCTTCGGAACTAAAGAATCAAGCACACCATCTACAGTCCCTTGCCATCCGCAAACATAAAATGAGGTGTTTTCTGGAGTAATTTTTTCGCCAACGAGCTCCTCTAACGGCGATTTATCTCTGCCTGGTTTGGGTCTCAAGAATGTTTCAACTCTTCCTTTATGACCATTCCATGACCTGTTAAACCATTCTTGGGGTCTACTTATGCTTGCACGATATCGGAAATTCCAATCGTTACTGCCCTTATCTAAGCTCTCTTCCTCCAACTCTGTAAGTAATTCCCTATAGCTAAGTTCATCCACATAACTGGCTCCATGTAAAACTATTATTTGCCTTTTGCTCCCTTTCGATTTTAGGTGTAATGAATAGGATATAAAGGGCGCCAGTCCCGTTCCTCCGCCTATGAGAACTAGTCGTCTATTATCTGGGGTACCATCCGGCATTTTTTCATTAATTGTAAATATACCCGTCGGTTTGACCCAGCTAATCTCATCACCTTCTTTCTTGTTAAATAATTCCGTGGTAAGTCTGCCGGGTAATGGCTTTTTAACCCAGCGGACAATAAGTTCAAAATATTTTTTTTGTTCCGGTGGTGAAGCTATCGAATATGCTCTTCTTATAACTTTACCCTCTTTAGGTACGTTTAAACCTAAAGTCACGAACTGACCTGGTTTAAAATCCGGAATTTGACCTTCATTTGGTTTTATGTGAAAAATCGCAAGATCTTCCTTTAAAACTCTAATATAAGAAACCGTTGCCTTATTATCAACTACCATAATAATCTCTGTTTTAAGCCAAGTTAGTTAAATATTTTGTTCTGAGGACAACAAAACTTCCGAGGACATTAGTGTGAATTTTATATTCTGTTGTAACGCATGTGCAAATAAATCTGTCTGTGTGCGTGTTAAAAGATCAATTAAATTTCTTTATTATATTGTAATAAGGTGAACCTTTATGCCTTTCTATACATTTTTGACAGATTGATTTTTCACCATATTTTTTATGACAAGGACAATCACATATCGAACTTATGTTGGCACCCAAACATTATTTATTATGGTTGTCTGAAACATATAAATTGTTATTTATGAATTATATACTAAATTGATCTAACGATGCTGTATTGATCAAGAAAAAAGCATGGACGATTTGTTTTAATGCTAAGACTTTTATGTAGTGATTAACTGCATCATGAATTTTTCATAGTAAATTCTACTGTCCCATTGTCGTATTGTATATATTGTAGTATGGATGCCTTTTACTTATTAAATTGCCAGAGTCGTTGAACCTTCTTATTTCTGAGGTCACCCTATCTTCAAATCCATGCAAAAAACTATTAGAATTTGATGGAATTGCAACAAACAGGCTGGTGATGCGCGAGCAAACAGGAAAGGTGTTATTAACTTGTAAGAATGTACGCGCACTTAAAGACAAGATAAAAAGTATAGGAACTTCTATTACTATAATTAAGAACCTTGATGAATACCAGTATTTGATTTGTAAATATGTACCCAATTTGAGTGATCAGAACATATTCAAATTTAAATTTCAGAAAATACGTTTGCTAATTTTTCTTTTTTTAAAAAAGTTTGCTAATATTCTTCTTGAAAGTGAAAGTAAAGCTCATGGTCTACTAAACGAATTGAATAAAACAGGAAATGGGATACTTTTGGAAATCTCGGAATTAATTCAGATTTTTCGAGAAAATTCAGTTGTTGAAACTCTCAATATTGATACATCTAAAAGTATTGAAAGTCAAATTAATCTCAAGTCTGATCACTTTGTCACCTTCAATTATACTGAAAAGGAGATTAACAAAATTTTATTTTCTATTTATGGCTTTAGTTATCTAGATAAAAAAGTTGAAAATGGAGGTGATTACTATTATGATGATGATAATCACAATAGTAATTACGCCAATTAATGAAGGCTATTTAAGAATTCTAAAACTTCTTTAGAGTGACCCTTAGGCTTGACCTTATCATAGATCTTTACTATTTTTCCACTTTTGTCAATAAGGAACGTTGACCGGCTAACTCCATAATATTCTTTGCCCATAAAATTTTTTAATCCAAATACTCCATACTTATTTGAAATCTCATTTTGCGAATCCGATGCGAGCATATATGGAATTTTCATTTTTTCACGAAACTTAATGTGTGATTCATGGCTGTCTGGGCTTATTCCGATGACTTCGATCTCGGCCTTTTTAAACTGATCATAATCGAGACTAAATTCTTCAGCCTCTATAGTACATCCGGGTGTAAAATCCTTTGGATAAAAGTATACGACTAATTTTTTCTTTCCTATTAGATCTGAAAGTTGAAAAACTTTACCTTGGCCATCTTGAAATTCAAAATTAAAAGGTTCATCTCCTTCCTTTATCTTTATCCCTCCTGTCAATGTATTTCTTTTCTCTTCCATGTTCAGAATTAAAATACTGGCATCTCTTATTATCTTGTCTCTTTACAGAGCTAGTGATATCTCTATTAAACGAATTCTATCCAAATACAAAAGTGTAAAAATAGAAATTGTCGGTCTTTGGAAATATCTCTAGTTTATGAGATTCTGGATTTTGAGAATTAACGATATTCATTATAAAAGGCCATGTAATATCGACAGAGCTAATGCCATCGATTCGTTTGGAATGATATCCCATCTGATCTTCTTGCAAATATTTGCCATCAAGCATGATTTCTGCTGCAGCTGGTTTTCCATCGGTAGACCCGGTTATGATGTTTACATGCGATGCAGAATTATAATTGAAAACAATAGAGGGATTTTTTTCCTTATTGTCAAATGATACTCCTATTCCTTCCTTTCCCCAGAACCATTTACCCTTTAGATAAGGAACATTATCCATAATATGAGAGGTCTCACTAAAAATGTTGTATTCATCAAACTTAATCTTTTGATTGTTTCCAAATCGTCTAAGTCGAGTGTACCCTACACAGATTTCCGGTGCCATGCCAGGGAAATGCATCCCGTACATCTTTGTTATGTTATTGCGTTCATTACTAATTTGGATATTGTTATTGTGGTTATCTATGTTTAAATTTGCGGAACCTTCATGATCAGAAACGGTTTGTTCTGTTAAACTACTCTTATTTTCAATGGTTGATGCATTAGGAATATCTAGTAGATCAGCCAGTGCCTCATCAAAATCAGTAACTGTACCATAGCCGGGATGCTCATATCTGACAAATCCATCCCTATCTATCAGGATGTGTTTGGGCCAATATGAATTTCCGTATATCTCCCATGTTTTGTTATTCGTGTCAAACCCAGTTAATGTATTGATGTCATACATCCTAAGTGCATTTTGGATATTTTCTTCTTTTTTTGCAAATTCATATTCTGCAGAATGTATACCTACTACCTCCAGACCTTCGTTATGATATTTTCTTCTTAATTCATCTATAGTGGGGATTGTTCTTAGACAAAATACACAGGTATAAGTCCAGAAATCTAGCAATATTACTTTACCCTTTAATTCTTTTATCGAGTGTACCAAATCGTCACTCCATTTTTTAATTTCTTTATAATCAGGAGCAGGAGTTGCTGGAATAATATTCATGATTTAAGCAAATTATTCAAATGTTTGTAATTTATTCTTACTTTATTTCAGAGCTATATCCAAGAGTACAAATGCGGGAGATGGGATTTGAACCCACGAACCCCTAAGGGATAAGGCCCTCAACCTTACGCCTTTGGCCAAGCTGGGCGACTCCCGCTTTAGAACTTTATTCTTTGACCTATAATTTGAATATTCCCACTAGAATATAGATAGTGGTTGAATGATTTTTATTATGGAGTTCATTTTTTTATACTGTGCTTGTTCCGGTAAGATGCTTTACATGTGGAAAACTGATAGCTAATATTTATAATGAATTTTTAGCACAAGTAAAACAAGGGGAAGAACCAAACGAAGTTATGGATTCTCTAAAAATCACAAGATACTGTTGCAGAAGAATGTTTGTATCCAGCGTTGAAACCATTTATCAAGTCATACCATATTATGAAGCTCTCAGGAAAAGACGAGCAGAGATTCAATCTGAGATGGAATGATTTTAGGTGCCTGAAATAACATCCATAAAGGATAGACTGGTCTTCAATAGCCGCGGCGATAAAACTATTGAAATCGACGTTATAACTGATAATCGATACCTGGGGAGGGCCTGTGCCCCATCTGGTGCTAGTGTAGGTATGTTTGAGGCACAGAGCTTTGTCAACAATGATCCAGCAGTAACTTTATCTAACTTTAGAAACATAAAGAATAAATTCATAGGTTTAGACTCTTCAAATTTACAAGGCTTACATAATGCAATAAAAGAAGTTGACAAAACTGACAATTACTCAAAGATTGGTGGGTCCATTGCATATGCTTTATCTATTGCGAGCATCGATTCAGCTTCCAGATCGATGGATATTCCTTTTTATAAAGTTCTCAATCCTAAATTAAACTCAGTAGTCCTTCCATATCCTCTAGGTAATATTCTTGGTGGGGGTGCACATGCTGGCCCAGGGACTCCAGATTTACAAGAATTCTTGATAACCCCCGTCGTGTCAAAATCTATAGAAGAGGCAATCTCTCTTAATTCAAAAATCCATAAAGAATTAAAGAAAAACATTGAGAAAATCGACCACAAGTTTACCTATGGAAAAGGCGATGAAGGGGGTTGGGCTCCTAACATAATTAATGATAAGGCAATTGAATTAGTTGAGAAAGCAATAATTCAATGTGGTTATGATCCAAAAAGCGAAGTAAGAATGGGAATAGACTTTGCTAGCTCTTCGTTATGGGATGAGAAAAATAGAATTTATACATATTCTCGAGAGGGAATTACAAGAACACCTGAGGAACAGTTAGAATATGCTGCCAATTTAATCAGCAATTATCATTTAATTTATGCTGAAGATCCCCTTCACGAGGAGGATTTTGATAACATGGCCATTCTTACAAAAGAACACCCTCGTTGCTTAGTTACTGGAGATGATCTACTAGTAACGAATAAGAAAAGGGTCAAAATTGCGGCTTCCAAAAATGCTTGCTCCGGCGCAATATTAAAAGTGAATCAAGCAGGAACTCTATATGATGCCATAAATTTTGCTAATGAGTGCAATTCTGATAATATAAAGGTAATTACTTCACATAGATCTGGTGAATCTGTTGACAACCATATATCACATATTGCAATAGCTACTACATCTGTTATGATTAAAACAGGTGTGGTTGGAGGAGAGAGAATTTCTAAGCTTAACGAATTGATAAGAATATCAGAGTATGGTTTAATAGAAGGAATGGCTAAATTGAGCAATGTATAATGAAGATGAACTCTGAAGAATTGAATTCTGCTAACAATTCTAATATCAATAATAATAAAAATTATTCAGATTCTGATGTCGAAAATGAAGAATTACAAAATACACAATTAGATAATGAACGATCAGCAGAGGAAAAAAATATCGCACAAGATGATCAAAGAGGAGTAAATGAGAATGAGAAATCTGAAAATGAACTTGCTATAGAAGAATCGATCTCTAGCAGTAGCTCTTCTACATCGTTGGCTGAAACTGAAACTGAACCAGATGCGGAATCCTTGGAAGATCCAAATAATTTGGAGAAAATGATTTTATCTACTGGAATCAGAGTGGGGACTCCAATTAAGACTAAATTCATGAGTTCTTTTATTACGCGTGCAAACCCTGAAGGATTGTACATACTTGATATAAGTAAAACTCTAGCACGAATTGACGTTGCTGCCAAGTTTATAGGCAGAACGAATATCTCTAATGTGGCTGTAACATCCGCAAGAGAATATGGTAAGACACCAATTGAAAAATTTTGTGAACTAACGGGAGCAAGAGGTATATTCGGGAGATTTATGCCTGGAACTTTTACAAACCCTTCTTTGCCAAAGTATTTAGAGCCTGAAATCGTAATAGTTACTGACCCACAAGCAGATGAACAAGCTGTTCTGGAAGCGACGAGAGCTGGAGTACCTGTTATCGCGCTATCCAATAGTGATAATATAACTTCTAAGGTTGATTTGGTTATACCATCAAACAATAGAGGTAGAAAAGCGCTAGCAACTGTATATTGGCTGTTAACCAAAGAGGTCCTTAAGAAACAAGGAAAAATTAAATCAGACTCTGAAATGCCATTGAAGATTGATGATTTCGAGGCAAAGTTAGTTGAAGAGTTAATTTGACTTAACTTTTGATTCGTGAACATAATTTTAGTGGCATCTATTATCCCAAAGATCACATTAGTTTGATCAAAGGGATTAAGAGATTATTTGAAGATGTCTCTTCCTCTGTAGAGGATAGACATCTTTTAAAAATTATAGAAGGCTACATTCAGAAAAAAAAAATTTTGAGCTTTGTAGTTCCACACGGGTCTTATAGATATTCAGGCATCGCTTCGGCATTTGCATACTCATTGATTAAAAGGTTAGAGTGTAGTAATTTTATCATCCTTTCCTCTGATCATAGAGGAACAAGTCCGGGGATTTCGGTGACTGATAATCAATATTGGAATACTCCATTAGGTAAAGTAAAGATTGACACTTCAATGTTAAATGATTTACTCAAAAAATGCGACGATGGATTTGCACAATTAGATTCTTTTTCTTTTGAGATAGATCATACCATAGAAACCCATCTTCCTTTTATTCAATCAATGCATAAGGATAACGTGAGTTTCCTTCCTGTAATTCAAAAAAATCAGGACAAAGAAACATCGATGCAGTTAGGTAGGTTATTGTCTACTATTTTACCCTCGGATCGAAGGGTGATATTGATCTCTACGTCTAATCTTACTCATTACTTAAACTATGATGAATGCTACAAAATTGATAGAGAAATCTTATCTGAGGTACTTAGTATGAATATTGATTCCTTTTATCGGGTTATGGAAAATTATTCTAATATAGTATGTGGTTATGGATGCATTGCGTCTACAATGGAATTTTCAAAAATAGTAGGTAATTCTGATGCTATACTCTTAAAACACATGACAAGCGGTGATACAGATGGAAATAAATCTTCTGTTGTTGGGTATGCATCAACGGTAATGGTATGATAACCTCAATGGAAAATTCATTAAACAAATCGAGTATTGACAAATCATATCAGGTAGTAAAAGCCATTGCTCCAGGTAAAATTATACTATTTGGTGAACATTTTGTTGTCTATGGTTTTCCTTCACTAATTGCTTCAATTGAAAAATTCTTTAATGTAACGATTCAACTCTTTCCAAACAGTAACCGGAAGATAAGAATAGAATCTAACTTAGGATTTACGTCAGTTAAGCATGGAGCAGAAATTATGTTGACACCTTCATCACTCCGATCAAAATTTGATGACATTGTCTCAAAACTCTATAAAGTAATAGACCATTTGAACAGCTATCAAAGCGTTACTACCAATACTCTACCACCAGGGCCTCATAACATGAAGGATTTAATCATCCAATTAAATTCTGAATTACCATTAGGCGGTGGATTAGGATCCTCCTCAGCATTTTGTGTAGCACTATCTGGCTCCCTCTACTACGCGTATCACAGAACGTTAAACAAAAATGAAATTTGTTTTCAAGCAATAAATGCAGAAAAATTGATCAATAGGAACACATCCGGAGCTGATTGTAATACTTGTTTATTTGGAGGTTTGGGGGTTTTTGAAAAAAAGAGCGGATTCAGAAGAATTTCTGCAAATCTGGATGATCTTGAGTTTTTGATAATCGATACTGGTGAAGCACATGATACTTACTCTATGATTGAAAGAGTATCAAAATTTAGAAAAAATAATAAAGAGTTATTTGGTGAACTATGCAATTCCTATATGCAGATCTATCAGAAAGGTCTTAGATCAATTGAAAAAAATGATTTGCATCGTTTGGGTTCTTTACTCAACCAAAATCATGAATTACTTTTAACAATGTCAATTTCTAATACAATAATAGATAAAATCGTTGAGGTTTGTAATGCCCATGGGGCGTTAGGGACAAAAATAACGGGAGCAGGAGGTGGAGGATGCATCCTTTCATTAATAGATAGAAAAGAACAATCGTCAGAAAAAAAATTATTAGAGCGATTAGAGACCTTAGGAGTGAAACACTTTTTTGCGAAAGTTGATAAATTTGGTTTAAGGTTAGTATGATCTATGGACTGCGAACCGCATAGTTTTGTTATGGAGTAAAATATCTCTTAGGAAACAAAACTGACCTTAATTATTAGAGATTTTTTCACCGGAAGTTAATCTAAGTCATTAAGTTAAAGTTAATATGATTTCATTTAGATTTCAATATCTCTTAATACTATCTCTAGTTCTCCAACAAACACACAATTAATAGTGTCTTGGATTTCACTAATTCCATAAGTCATGGTTAACTCCAATTTGGTTATAATAAAGATGGGTGGATCAGTAATTACATTCAAAGATAAACCTTTGATGCCAAACATAGATGGGATTGAGAAAATTGCAAATGTTGTAACGGAACTTAGAAAGAGATATAAGATTATTATCGTTCACGGTGGAGGTTCATTTGGACATTATTGGTCCGTAAAATATGATATGCATACCAAACCATTTCCTTATTCGGACGAAGGTATTGCAGTAGTACACGAGTCCATGATAAAATTAAATCATATTTTGATTGATAGGTTTATTAAATTCAACATGAAACCCTACACATTACAGCCTTCTACTTTCGTGCATAATGGGATGGCCGATTTGAATAGAGTAAATGAATTTGTGAATATAATGACTGATAATGATTTGATACCCGTTACATTTGGAGATGTAATTCATACTTCAGGAAACAATTTTTCTATACTTTCCGGTGATACTATCATGTCTATGCTAAGCACAATGTTACATCCGCAGTATTGCATCTTTACAACAAATGTAGATGGATTATTTGGTGATTTTGAGAAAGGAGATCTAATACCAAAAATATACTTAGATGAGAACGGTGAATTTATTAGCTCTAAAGGCAATACTTGCAGCAGTGTCAAAACCTCCAATTCATCTTTTGATGTAACTGGAGGAATGAAGAGAAAAATTTTTGAAGCAATCCGTATTGTCAAATCTGGCTCTCCAGTGTATCTAGTAAATGGCTTCAAGCCAGAAAGGATATTAGATATAATTAATAACCGTGATTATATTGGCACATGTATAAGACTCGATCAACAAGTCAAATAAGTCTTAAATTTACATACTATAAATGACATGATAAAAACAAGCAGAGATGACCCTAACCTCTATTCCGAAGATCAAACTGAACAAATAAGAAAACGAAAGAAGGAAGGGATAGACATACCTTTAAAGGAACAAGTCCAAGGGAAAGAAAACTCTACTCTATTTGAGGAAATTCTATATCTTCACAATGCCTTACCTGAGGTTGATTATGACCAAATTGATATAACCACAACCTTCTTAAATAAAAAATTCTCTGCACCTTTAATCATCGATTCCATGACTGGAGGGACTGATGAAGCCCTATTAATTAACAAGAGATTAGGGCAGGTTGCTGAAAAATTTGGACTTGGCATGGGTCTGGGTAGTCAAAGAGCCGGACTAAGAAGTGATAAACTAGTAGAAAGCTATTCTGTTGCTAGAAGAGTGGCTCCCAACGCATTTTTGATAGCAAATATAGGTGGAGCGCAATTGGCAGAGGGGTTGTCAAAAGAAGATGTAAAACGCATCATAAAAATGATAGATGCAAATGCTTTAGCAATACATTTAAACCCGTTACAAGAGCTCATCCAGCCCGAAGGTGAACCCCGATTTTCCGGAATATCAAATAAGATATCTGATATAGTAAAAGAGATAGACATTCCTATAATAGTTAAAGAAGTCGGATCAGGAATATCGCCTCAAGTTGCGATCCAATTACAACAAGTTGGCGTAAAATCGATAAATGTCGCTGGATCTGGTGGGACAAGCTGGGCAGGCATAGAAAAAATAAGGGCAGACAATGTAAACAACTATATCAAGTCCAATTTAGGGGAACTTTTTTGGGATTGGGGAATTCCTACAGCATTAAGCATAATCTTGGTATCCAGAGTTGTAAAAATACCAATTATAGCGTCTGGTGGCATAAGAAATGGTTTGGAAATTGCGAAATCCTTAAGCTTGGGTGCACATATGTGTGCTATGGCATATCCATTTCTTAGGGCCGCGGCAGAATCTGATTCTGCCCTAGAAGACTTTACCCAGCTTGTTCTGGCTCAGTTGAAAGGAACAATGTTCTTAGTAGGCGCTTTAAACCTGGTAGAAATGAGAAATACAAGATATATATTGAAAGATAAATTAGCAAGTATATTGAATGGTTATGAGCTCAGCAGACGTAGTTAATGAAATTAATCTCATTGCTTCTGAAATAAATAAATTTATTCTTGAAAACATTTCTGGTGAGCCTACTGACTTGTATCAATCCTCATTACATTACATTAAAAGTGGAGGGAAAAGACTACGCCCATTTATGGCAGTAAAATCAAATGAGTTATTTGGCGGTACCTTAGAATTATCCCTTCCTGCTGCCTCGGCAGTTGAATTGGTACATAATTTCACTCTAGTCCATGATGATATAATGGACAACGACAATATTCGTCATAATGTAACAACAGTTCATAGACAATATGGCATTCCTTTAGCTATCCTGTCAGGCGATGTCCTATTTTCAAAGGCTTTTCATATGATTTCGCTTTTGGGCAAGAAAGCAGGAATAAATGAATCAACTTTGCTAAAGATGGTAGAGTTGTTATCATCCTCATGCATTGATGTTTGTGAAGGCCAGTCAATGGATATTCGAATGGCTCAAGACAGGGAATTTTCATCTCAAGATTATTACATAAAAATGATTGAAAAAAAGACTGCAGCGTTATTTAGAGTTTCCTGTGAGTTAGGAACACTTTCATCGCCCAATTTTGTACAACAGGATTTAAAGAATATGTCTGGATTTGGACAAAAAATAGGAATTTCATTTCAGCTTGTTGATGATCTGATTGGCATATATGGGGATTCGAATGTAACTGGAAAGTTTGTAGGCAATGATATAAGGGAGGGAAAAAAGACTCTGCCAATATTGATGGCTTTAGAACGTCTTGATTCTCATGACAGGGATTTACTACAAAAAGTATTTGGTAAAAAGGATGCTGCAGATTTAGAAATTAGACAAATAGTGGATAAAATAGCCAAACTAAACATCGATAAAGAAATACGCAGAATAGCCAATGATTATACTCAAAAAGCATTTGAACATCTTCACAGCTATGTAGGTTTAAAGGCTAAGGAATCATTGGAAAATTCTGCAAAGTATATTGTAGAACGGAGCCTTTAATCCACATTGATATTGGATGAAAAATTTGTTAATACTATCAAACTAATAGCTTTGAAAAATGCTATAGAGTTTGATAACAATATAAAACCAGATGTTGTAATTTCAAGAGCCTTCTCTTTTTCTAAATTCATAATCGGTGATAATCATGACTTAAAAAGTTACATTCCTGAAATTAAAGCAATTGTCTCAGAACTACAAAAACTTTCCGTTGATGACAAGAAGGAGTTATATGCAGATATCTTGTCTAGAAAGAATGATTACCTGAGAGAGAACGAGAAATATAGAAATGGAAAACGACATCAAGCTCCGGAGGGTAAAATAAAACAGAAAACCGAAATCGATGCAGCAATATCCAAACCGAAAGAACAATTATTAGAATTCGGTTTACCGATCTTAGATGGTGCAGTAGAAGGTAACGTAATAACTAGATTTCCACCAGAACCAAATGGTTATCCTCATATCGGGCATGCAAAAGCTGCTGTAATCGATGAAGAATACGCAAAAAAATATAATGGAAAATTGATCCTCAGGTATGACGATACAAATCCTTTGAAAGAAAAACTTGAATATTATGATGCAATTAAGGAGGGAATAGACTGGCTAGGTGTAAAGCCTCAAATAATCAAAAACACATCTGATGATATTGAAAAGTTGTATGACTATGCAAAGAAATTGATCCGCAAAAATTTTGCATATGTCTGTGATTGTTCTCCGGAAACGATAAAGAAAAATCGTATCAATTCTATCGTATGTGATTGTACTTTAAATTCAATAGACAAGAACCTAAGATCGTTTGAATTAATGGTAAATGGAAATTATAGCAAAGGGGCCTCAGCAATATTAAGGTATAGAGGTAACATGTCGAGCCTAAATACCGCCATGAGGGACCCAACCTTGTTTAGAATTATAAAAGGTGGTAACCATCCTAAAGTCGGTTCAAAGTATACTCTGTGGCCAACCTATGATTTCGCCGCTCCAATCGAGGATAGTCTTGACGGTGTTACACATGCTCTAAGGACTAAAGAATACGAGCTAAGAAATGATCTGTATTACTCTATCTTAGACAATTTAGATCTTCCAAAACCAAAATTAATCGAATTTTCTCGTCTTGAATTCGAAGGGATCCCTGTTTCCAAACGAAAGATTACCCCTCTAATTGAACAGGGGATCATTAAAAGATGGGATGATCCAAGACTTCCTACTCTTATGGGCCTTAGAAGGAGAGGAATCTTGCCTGAAGCAATCCGAAAATTTGTATTATCGCTAAGTATCACGTTATCTGAAACCAAACCTTCAATAGAAATTCTCGAATCGTTCAACAGAAAGCTGCTTGATCCGATATCGCCGAGATTGTTTTTTGTTAAGGATCCTGTGAGAGTTTTCATAAAATACCTTGATGCCGAGTCGGTAGAGATTAAAAATCACCCAACTTTAGACATGGGAAAAAGAAGGGTTCACTTCGAAAATATAATTTATATATCTAACGATGATGCAATTAGAATTAAAATCGGAGATACACTAAGATTAATGGACTTATGCAACATAGAAATTTTAAGGATTGAACAATCAGGGGATGATGATAAAGTTGGAAATCCTGACAATAAGATTATTTATGCTTTAAACAAGGGAAATGAAGTGAATCACAAAATACCCAAGATTCAATGGGTATCAGAAAAAGATCAAATACAATACAAGATTCTAAGACCTTTGCCTTTGTATAGCGGGGATAAATATAATGAAAATAATTTAGTCATTGATACTGGAGTTGCAGAATCTTTTATCTCAAAATTACAAACAGGTGCTCCGTTTCAGTTCGTAAGATATGGATTTTGCAGAATAGATGATCAAACAACTGCAATATTCACGCATAGGTGATAAAACTCATGAAAATAGCAAGAATTAGATTAAAAAATTCGATGGAATCGTATGGTATAGTTTCTGACGATGGTCAGAAAATTATTACAAAAGAACAAATTCAGGAAGAAACTGGAATCCCCATACCACCTAGGATAAAGGAATTTTTATTTGGAGGTTGGATATCCGAGGTCAGAGAAGTGGGTAAAAATCTTCAATTTAAAATGCCTTTGTCAGAAGTTGAATTGTTGGCTCCCCTTCCTAACCCTCCTAAAATTATATGCCTTGCCTTCAATTATTACGACCACGCAAGAGATGCGGGACTAACTCCCTCTGAAGAACCTGTCATCTTTTTGAAACCTCGCACTGCTCTAAATTCGCCTCATGGCGATGTAATCTCACCATCTTACGTTAAAAGGCTTGACTATGAAGCTGAAATAGCTGTTGTAATAGGCTCACGTGTAAAAAAAATTTCCGAGGAAGAATCATTAGATGCGGTTTTCGGATATATGATATTTCATGATGTCTCTGCCCGTGATATCCAGTTTAGAGACAAGCAATTTACCAGAGGGAAAAGTATAGATACATTTGCACCATGTGGTCCTTGGATAACTACAAAAGATGAGATTAAAGATCCTCAAAACTTGCGCATTACTACTAAAGTAAATGGTGAGACTAGGCAGAATTCTTCAAGTAGTAATATGGTGATCCCAATTCGTAAAATAATATCTTCTCTGAGTAATCTAATTACTATAGAACCTGGTGACATCATATCTACTGGCACTCCAGCGGGCGTGGCCATGTCTATGAAGGAACCTCGTTACCTCAAACATGAGGATATAGTAGAGATTTCGATCGAAGGATTGGGAACCATACAAAATAGGATCTTATTTAACTAGATTAAATTAGTTTCGGAGCGTGACAGGGGAACAATCTATTGGTTTAAAACAAACTAGAGAAGAATTTAAGTACTGTTAAATCAGTTTATCGACTTCTTTTTTTTATCGTCTTGGAGGTTAAGTCTTAACTCACTTTCCAAGATAGAAATATATTGTTTGTAAATCTCCAATAATTGCTCTCTCACGTTAGCCAACTGCATGGACATATTCAAGGTTTTGATGCAGCTATCTAAAGTTCGTTCTGCAACAAAATTTTCCATTTCAAATTTAAATTTCTTTATGATGTCTCGTTGATCATTACTTATTTCTTCTATAGTTTTGGTAATCTGTTGCAAATTTTCATTTAGCAATTTCATCTCTTTCGGGACATCAGATTGATCTCGCCTTTTTAAAAATATCAATACTTAAATAACAATCCATTTTTATTTATTTGTTCAACTTTGTTTAACTTTGCCCAATATTTTCTCAGTGGAGTTTATTTAATTAAAATTATTTAATGCTGTATATTGATACTATATAATTTTGCATATTTGATACCTAATTCCAGAGTAATTGGTGAATCTCTATGTCGGCAATAGATGCTAACTCCATTCTTTGCCTGGATATTTAAAGAGATTAAACCTCCTTCAATTACATGCGATGAACTGTGATTCCCTATTGTTGAATCTTGCAAAACTATAAAACCACATCGAATGAATATAATATGTAACATTTATTGAAATATGACATTGCTATAGTCGGTGGAGGGCCAGCAGGATTATCTGCAGCCTATTCTGCATCAAAACAAGGTGCTAAGGTAATTCTGTTCGAAAAAGATCCTTCGTTTGGTCATAACGTTAGGACGAGTGGTGTTAGCTGGATAAAGGAGATGGAAAAATACGGAATCTCTAGAGAATTTTATAATCCCATAAAAAACTTTTCCTTTATCTCGCCTAATAATGAAGCTAAAATTTCGGGAAATGATGATACAGCTTGCGTCTTAGACGTTAAAAAAACTTACCAGCTATTAGCTTGCAAAGCCGCAGCTGAAGGCGCTGAATTACTAGTAAAAAGTCAGGTCACAGAGGTATCTCAAAATCGTGATGATAGAACAAATACTTTAAAGATAGTTACACCTGCAGGTCAAAAATCTGTTGAAGCCACTTTAATTATAGATGCGTCGGGCTTCAGCAGTTTTGTTGCTAGAAAATTGGGCTATGTTAAGGAATGGCAAAGATACGGTGTAGGCGCTGAATATGAGTGTTATTGTGATAGTGTTGATAAATCAACATTGACACTTTTGGTTGGGAAAATTTATTCTGACGCTGGATATGCATGGGTTTTCCCGCTGTCTAATAACAGGGTGAGAATTGGCGTTGGTATAGGAAAGCCTAACTCAAAATTAGATCCAATAAAAAAACTGAATGAATTAACACAAAACAGGATCAAACCATTGGATTCTATGGGTAAAATTCAACCAATTGAATTCCATTTTGGCTTGATACCTAATCAGGGCTTAAGAACAAAGAGCGTTTTCAATGGGCTAATTTTAGTAGGAGACACAGTAGGGCAGGCGAATCCCATTGTACTGGAAGGGATACGATATGCCATTGAATTTGGAAGACTTGCTGGAAAAGTGGGCGCAGAATCTCTGGCATATGGTTCTACCGAAAGCTCTTTAAGATCTTATGAAATAGCAAATAAAACGACTCTTGAGAAGAAAATAAATTCGGCACTTAAAGTACAGTCGCGTTGGCTAAGTCTATCTGATTCTGAATGGGACAGGGAAATCGATATAATAAAGGAATTAACAATAGACGAGTTTTTAGACTTCATCAAGTCTGAATTTACTCCTTCCAGAATGATCAAAGTTGCTTTGAATCATCCAAAATTGTTAGCCAAGCAGTTATTTAACCTCGTACTGAACAGATAAAACTACGTTGCATGGGATTTGTTGAAAATCCTTCTTCGATTATTTGTTTTCAAATCTTCCAACAGATTATAGAACTAGCATGAAATAGGATTTTATTTTATATTAATTCACTTTTGACGCTCATTAAACAATAAGATATTTATATCTACAATTCTCAGCCACTTTTAATTTGGCAGGAGAAACCGCTACACAATTTCTTCCAATATTATATTTATTTGGATTTGGGATTTTGGCTGGAGTTCCTTCGATAGTCTTATCAAGGTTATTATCTCCTAGAAGAAGGCATAATCCAGTAAAATTCCTTCCAATGGAATGTGGTCAAGTTCCTTCAGGAGAAGGACGATCTCATTTTATGATGCAGTATTATTCGTATATTCTCATGTTTGTGGTTTTTGATGTAATGTCTATATTTCTTTATGCATGGGGTACTACTTTCTTCTCAATTCCTAGAGAATCAACATTACCCATGATTGGATTTTTGGGGATCATGTTTGCAGCGATGGGTTATGCATTATTCTTAGCAGGAAGAAAAGGAATATGGTAAAGTGATTGGTATTGATTATTCCAATAGATATTAATAACTTGATCGCCTTATATTATCAGAGGTAAAAACATGCTAAAAGATTTAGTAAATCCTACCAACGTCAATATTTATGTATCAAAACTTAGCGATGTTTTAATTAAAGCTGTAGAGGAACCATTAGGATACGCTATTAATTGGGGTCGGATTTATTCATTATGGCCTGTGCATCTCGAAACCGGATGTTGTAGTGTTGAATTCGGTGCTGCTTCAAGTCCGAGGTATGATGTAGAGAGATTTGGGATGTTAGAAGCTTTTGGGTCTTTAAGACAGTGTGATTTGATTGTAGTTCTAGGTACAGTCACCCGAAAAATGGCACCTAGGCTAAGAATGGTTTATGATCAAATGCCTGAGCCCAAATATGTTATAGCTATGGGCGCTTGTGCTATCACTGGTGGCTTATATCTTGATTCATATAATGTTCTGCCCGGAGCAGATAGTGTAGTGCCTGTAGACGTCTACGTGCCGGGTTGTCCTCCGAGACCTGAGACTTTAATCCAGGGATGTTTTCTCCTACAGGAAAAAATTAAGAGGTCAAAAATAAAATAATGGAAAATAAAGATAACTCTTTTGGGCAACTGATAGATACCAGTAAAGACTTAGATAATAAAATAACCTCTAATATAATAAAATCCGCTATTCAAAACTTTAACCAGAAAATTCAATTAGTATACGAAAAACCAAATCGTTCTAAAATATTTGTAAATAATGAATCATTGGTAGAAGTAGCCCTATTTTTGAGAAATACATATGGGTTAGATCATGTGGAATCAATGTCTGGAACCGATTTTCCCGCCGAAAATGAAATTGAAATTAATTATCATCTGGGCTCTTACATTAATCAAGACTTGCATCCTTACATACTAAACCTAGCTACACGTGTTGATAGAGAAAATGCGAAATCAAATAGTTTGATAAATATCTTTCCGAGTGTTGAATATTTTGAGCGTGAAACATACGAAATGCTAGGAGTGTATTTTGTAGGGCATCCAAGAAATGAACCTTTCTTATTACCAGAAGATTGGGCTGATCTACCTCCACTGAGAAAAGATTTTAAACTAAAAGGAAGATAATCAAGGAGAATTCAAAAGTAATGTCTACTCTTGATGATAAAATTAACGAGATCAATAGATTAGCAATTCAGATTACTAAAGATAATGATGATGACCGTTTAATGAATTTGAGTATTGGTCCTCAGCATCCTGGTTCAGGCCATTTTCGTATAGTCATAAAGGTAGATGGAGACTATATAGTATATGCCGACCCTGACATAGGTTACGTCCACAGGGGAGAAGAGAAAATGTCTGAACATAGAAATTTTATTCAGAATATTCCCCATTTGGAAAGACCTGTGATTCATGACTCTACTAATATTATTTATTCATATAGTTTGGCGATAGAGGAACTTATAGGGATTAATCCACCTCGAAGGGGACAATTTGTTAGGGCAATTGCTGCAGAATTGGATCGATTAGTTTACACTACCTATTGGCTGGCAATATATGGAATATTTTTAGGTCATTCGACTATGTTTATGTGGCCTACAGGCGACCGAGAATTAATAATAGATTTGCTTGAAAGGATGACGGGACACCGAGTTACTCATGCATTTAGTGTACCAGGAGGAGTGAGAAACGACATTCCCTATAATTTCAAAGAAAAATGCCTTACTCAGATCAATTACTTTGAAAAAAGACTAAAGGAGTATGAAGACATCTTTTACAATAATCCATTACTGAGACAAAGAACTGAAGGGGTTGGAATCATGAATAAAGAAGATGCAATAAAATTGGGAGTAACAGGCTCAGTTCTTCGAGCTTCAGGCGTTCCTTATGATATTAGAAAAGTTGAGCCTTATGATGTGTACGATGAAATAGATTTCAAAGTCCAGTATATGAAATCATGTGATACATTTGCCCGAGCTTATGTTCCTTATTTAGATATGAAGGAATCGTGCCATATAATTAGACAGCTTTTAGATAAAATGCCTGATGAAGGAAGTGTGAGAGAAAAGATAGTTGGAAACGTCAAGGCTCAGCCGGGGGAGACATATAGAAGAGTAGAGTCAGGCAGAGGCGCTTTGGGTTATTATATCATTAGTGATGGAAGTACCAAACCATATAGATTAAAAATCTCGACAGGGTCATTCCGAAATATATTGGCCTTACCCTTTCTATTAGTTGGTTCCAAGTTGGGTGATATGCCAGCTATATATTGGGCTTTGAATTATTGGCCTATAGAGGCAGATAGATAATGGGCTCTTTGACTCCAGATTTTCGTTTTGGAAATTTTGTAGGTAGTATAGTTTGGTTAGTATTTGTAATATTGGCCTTAGTTACATTGCTTATATTACCTATTATCTTTTTCACATTATTTTATATTCCATTACCGGTGGTAGATGGCGAGGTACTCACTCCCTATCTTTTCTTTTCAATGATGGTTGATCCGTCAAGAACATTACCAATCGTCCAATTCTTCATTCACACCGATTTGTTTCGAGCGGCTATCTTCCCAGGATTTGGTTTCGCTGCGCTAATAGCTGCAGCTACTATATTTGTTGAGCGAAAATTGTTGGCCAAAATGCAATTGCGCGTAGGTCCTTTATATGCAGGTAAAGTTGAAGGAATTTTTCAGTTGTTAGCTGATGGTTTAAAATTACTTACCAAGGAAATTATTGTTCCATCTGGTGCCGATAGACCAATCTTTTGGTTGGCTCCGATTATGTATGTTTCTACTGCTGCTGCAGTAGTCGCCTTGATACCTGTGGCCTCAGGATGGGTTGTCGCAGATGTAGACGTTGGATTGATAGCTGCATTTGCAATCCTGGCGTTCTTCCCACTCATTGCTCTCTTGTTCTCCTGGGCTAGTAATAGCAAATTCCCATTTATTGGGGGATTAAGAGCCCTACATCAGATGATTGCATTTGAGATACCATTTTTCTTATCTGCTTTACCTGTAGTAATAATGTCATCTTCACTAAATCTTTCTGACATAGCACGGTCGCAAAATATCTTTTGGAATATATTTATACTTCCAATAAACGCATTTGTATTTTTTATATCATCATTAGCCGAATTGGAAAGAATTCCATTTGATTTACCTGAAGCTGAGAGCGAAATTGTTGCGGGTTGGTTAACTGAGACTACAGGAATGATGTATGGATTAATTCAATTGGGTAGTTACCTGAAATTATACGCTTTGGCGGGGTTGTTTGTTGTTCTGTTCTTGGGTGGATGGAGTGGTCCACAGATTTTCCCGCCCGAATTGATACCCGGTGCTCATGATTCTAATTTGCCTTTACTACAGATGATCGCACTAGATGGACTTTATAATCCAGTGACTGTAAATGGCATATTTTGGTTTTTGATAAAGATAATTATCGTAATACTGCTGATGCTGATAGTAAGAGGTATCAATCCTAGAATTCGAATCGATATCTTACTTCATACAGGTTGGTACAAATTGATCGTTTTAACATTCATAAATCTGTTTGTGGTATTGATGTTGATCTACGGTGGAGTTATTGGACCAGGAGGATTGATTTCGGCAAGATGAACACAGCGACAGGATTTATTAAAGCAATACAATCTGGCACAAAGCATATTGTGATGAAGAGATTCACTTTGCGTTATCCAGAAGAGAAACTTAAGTTTACGGGCGACGGATATCAGTTTGATCCAAAAAAAGGTGTAGGAATTGCAGGAACTCGAGGCCGACATATCTTATTTCATGACAAATGTACTGGCTGTCAGCTGTGTGCAATTGCTTGTGAAGGAATTGCTGAAGCTATTACTATGGTCAAAGTTGATGAACAGTGGAAACAAAATAAGAAATCTATAATGCCTCAAATAGATTATGGTAAATGTGTTTTTTGTGGGTTCTGTGTAGACGCATGCCCCTTCTACGCTTTATATATGACAAACGATTATGAGTTGTCTGCT
Source organism: Candidatus Nitrosocosmicus sp. (assembly GCA_031177355.1). Lineage (GTDB taxonomy): Archaea > Thermoproteota > Nitrososphaeria > Nitrososphaerales > Nitrososphaeraceae > Nitrosocosmicus. The sequence goes on from JAPSGR010000001.1 coordinate 55,981, forward strand.
TATACCAAGACTCATCTAATCTATACACCTGCTCAACTAGCAGTAAAACCAAGGGATGATGGCGAAGTTGAAATAAAGATGGGCAAACGTGGTGCATATCATGGTAGATAGCATATTCGTAGGATTATCAATTATTACTGTTGGTTCTGCCATACTCTCTCTTGAGAGCAGAGAATTACTATATGGTGGAATAGCACTAGCCATATCAATGTTAGGGATAGCAGGATACTTTATTATTTTAGATGCACCTTTCGTTGCAATGTTTCAGATTGCGGTATATGTTGGTGCAGTAGCTGTATTAATTATATTTACAGTAATGTTAGTCAGAGCACCTAATACCGTTACGAAAAAAGAGACAAGAAAAAGAAAAATTACTGGAATATTATTAGGTTTAGCTTTTTTGCTATTAGCTGGTTCTATTCTCGGAAGCTCTGCTGTTACTCAGTTAAAATTCAATGAGGATGCCCCAGTATTTGATGTCCAAGAGATAGGGAAAGGATTATTAACTTATTATTCTCCGGTACTAATAGTCTTGGCTTTAACATTGGCAAGTGCTGTAATAGGGGCTTTAGCGTTAGCCCGAAGGGAGGATATAGAGGAGCGAAATGAACCAACCAACTGATTTTCTCTACATTGCGGTAATCCTTGTATCTATAGGAATATATGGATTAGTCGTAAAAAGGAACGCACTGCGATTGATTTTTTCAATTGAATTGATAGCAAATGCAGTAAATCTTGCACTAATTGCGTTCTCCAGGATGCTTCCAAGCCCTGAAGGACAGATCTTTGTACTATTTTCTATAGCCATATCAGCTGCAGAAGTTGCAGTAGGATTAGGAATCATCATAGTAGCTTATCGATTCTATAAGGATATAGATATTACAGAGTACCAGAATCTCAAAAATTAGATCAGTCTTAAAATTAACAATACTTTTTTTCAATAATCAACCGTATAATATATAAAAGGAGTCAATGTCGTTGAGGTAGGGGTATTCGGAGCAAGAGAATGTAGATGGTGGATTCTTCCTATTTTCTTATGGTGGCAACATTTATGCCCTTGGTATTATCTCCTGTAGTATATTTTTTAGGTAGACGCAAGGGAATAAACATTACAACGTGGTTGACTTTTGGAATTTTGGCTATCTCAACAACACTTGTAATTATTCCGTGTATTGACCTGAGTTCTGGGGGTTCTTATCAAGAAATCTTTGATTGGAGTCAATTGGGACATTTCGGGTTAAAGCTTGATGGACTAAGCATTCCTTTTGCGATTACAATTTACTTGTTATCAACTATCATTGTAATTTATTCAAAGCCCTATATGGTTAGAAAAATACTAATACAGTTCGAACAACTCAAGAACTCTAAATTTGTCTATGATTCTCACTACACTGATGTGGAAACTGACCAATACTCTGCAAAAGATGGAAAATCTCTATCTGCATTAATACTATCAACAGACCAAAAAGCATACTTAAATGAGCAGTTGGGATTGTATTATTCACTTTATCTTGTCTTTGCCATGGGGATGTTGGGAACTGTTTTAGCAACTAATCTGTTTGAATTTTATGTTTTTTTTGAACTTATGCTTGTTCCATCTTTCTTTTTGATTGCCTTTTTTGGATATGGCAATAGAAAAAGGACATCATTAATGTTTTTTTTCTGGGCACATGTAGGCGCAGTCATCATGCTGCTGGGTTTGATGGCTATGGGATTTTTAGCCGGTGGTTTTGATTATGATGTTGTCAAAGCCAACATCTCCCAGATACCATCTGCTTGGATAGTAGTAATTGTTGCTGCATTGATTATAGGATTTGGTGTTAAATTAGGTGCCTTTTTAGTGCATGTTTGGCTCCCTGATACATATACTGATGCACCCACACCTATCTCAGTATTAATATCCTCAGCCATGACTGGAATAGGTGCATATGGTCTTATCCGGATTTGGATAGATCTGTTATCTGGCCCTGGAAATTACTCTGATTATGCAGTGTATGTCAGTATTTGGGGCTTAGCAACAATGATTTATGGAGGCGCCATGGCTTTGATGCAGAAGGACATCAAGAGAGTCTTGGCATATTCAAGTATAAGCTCTATGGGGTATCTTCTCTTTGGTATAGGGTCCGAAAGTGTTCTTGGAATAAGCGGGGCTATATTCATGTATGTGACACATGCTCTTGGGAAAGGACTTTTGTTTATGATGGCCGGATCAATAATTTTGCAAACTGGAACACGCAATATGGATAAACTGGGAGGTTTGGGTGGAAAGATGCCCTATACTGCTGTTTTTGCATTAATCGGTGGGCTTACCATAATTGGAGTTCCAATTACAAGTGGATTTATGTCAGAATGGGTTTTATTTAATGGAGCACTAGCGAATGCAGTCGTTGACTGGAGTTCTGTGAAGGCCATTTCGTTTGCTTTAGCCATCTCGGCAACCATTCTAACATCTGCCTATATCCTGTGGATGTACAAGAGAATTTTTTATGGGGTAGCACCAGAAACATTAAAAAATGTACGCGATTCGAGTAAGTATGTTTTAATTACAATGGGGATTTTGGCTTCACTTACATTGATTCTTGGTTTATATCCTGATTTATTTTACAAACCTATTATAGGATACGTTGAAAACTTATATGATGGCGCTCCGGATGAATTGATACCTGTAAAGATTAAGCCTGTTTCGTCTCAAAATCAAGAACAGCCAGATGGTGCTATCGCTGCTAATGCTGTTGTTGCAGCGAATGATTTGGGAGAACAGAAATATAAAACAAGTAACGTTACCAATAACGAGGCAATAACGCTGACACAAAAGACACATTTAATTTCGGGTAGCCAATTGGTTTCCTTTGTTGCGATATAGGTAACTTGAAATGGTAGACGCAATTGGATTCGAAGGCTTGGGGGTAAATGCATGGCTAATTTGGATGACCCCTTTTATTGGGGCCGCTTTTATTCCGCTTTTGAGAAAAAAGAGCGAAAAAATCAAGAGTTATGTAGCCGTTGGATTTTCATTATTAAGCGCATTTTTGGCTCTGAGTATTCTTCCTGTTGGTTTATCCAATGGAGAAATTCATAGTCAAATTCCTTGGTTTTCAGCACTGAACTTAGAAGCTGGTGTATTAGCTGATCCTCTAGCAATTATTATGAGTAATCTGGTGGCATGGATATCATCTGCAATATTTGTATATTCTATTTCTTATATGCATAAAGAAAAGTCTCTAATTAGATATTGGTTTTTCATGTTATTCTTTATTGGATCGATGCAACTGATCGTCTTGTCCGATAATCTTTTAATGGTTTTCTTTGGATGGGAAGGCGTAGGTTTAGCTTCTTATGCTCTAATTGGATTTTGGTATCAGGATAGAAAGAAAGATTATGTTGGTAAAGAGGGGCACACTGTATGGGGTATCCCACAGTGGACGTCTCCAACTCATGCTGGCATAAAGGCCTTTTTGCTTAACCGCGCTGGTGATGTAATGATGTTATCCGGTATGTTTATGATATTTATGTATGCTGGAACGTTCGGCTTTAGGGAACTCCTTTCTGATCAGACTTGGGCCCATGAGATGATGAAGCAGAATCTTTTGGTGCCGGCGGCTGTATTAATTTTCGGTGGAGCAATAGGCAAATCTGCACAATTTCCGTTAAATGAATGGTTATTAGAGGCGATGACTGGTCCTACCTCTGTTTCGGCTTTGATTCATGCCGCAACAATGGTAAAGGCTGGTGTCTTTTTAGTAGCGCGTATTGGACCATTATTCTTTGCCCTTGCTGTATTTAATATGCAACAATTCTTTGAAATTGTTGCATGGGTTGGCGCTATTACAGCTATCTTATTGGCAACACAAGCACTCGTCAATCCTGAAATTAAAAAAGTACTTGCATACTCGACTGGATCTCAGATCGGTTACATGATGCTAGCGTTAGGAATAGCTGGTTTAAGTACTAATTTTGTTGATGGCTATACTGCAGGGTTCTTTCACTTGATTAGTCATGCATTATTCAAAGCCTCTCTTTTCATGGCTGCGGGTGCAATTCTACATACTGTTCATTCTAGGTTTATGAATGATATGGGTGGCCTGAGAAAGAATATGAAAAAAACTTATATCTTTATGTTATTGGCGAGTTTATCGTTGGCTGGCGCACCGCTTATTACCTCTGGATTCTGGAGCAAAGATGCAATATTTGCATCAATAATAGAATCCAACTATGAATACTCATCCTTTTTGTTTTTCATAGCTGTTACTGTAGCTGTAATGACTGCTTTCTATACCTTTAGAATGGTTGGGCTAGTATTCTTTGGAAAAGCAAGCCAAAACGTTACAAATATTGAAAACAAAGGCCATCATATTCGGGAAGTAAATCAAATTATGTGGTTGCCTTTCGCAGTTTTGGCGGTCGCTTCAATTGCAATAGGAATAGTGGGATTTGCTTTTGAAGGTCAACTACATCATATCTTTTCTCTATATCTTGCCAGTTCTTTTGGTATAATAGAAGGAGGTGAAATCGAACCCTTTGCAGTAGCCTCTCAAAATGAAGACGTTGCAACAGCACAACAGCTACAAGCAGAAGGACATGCAGAAGCTCAAGCACAAGGTGCCTTCGAATTAAATCCGATAGCGATACTGGCCTCTGTCGCTGCTTTTGGAGTGGGTGGATTTCTGGGATACCTCTTTTATATTAGAAGAGCTGCCGATCCGAACAAAATCAGCGAAAATGTTGTATCAAAGGCATTATGGAGGTTCCTTTACAATCGATGGTACCTCAACTCGCTTTTGTATTGGTTAGGAGTTGTAATTCCACTCGGATTTTATAGACGAGTTAACAAATACTTTGAAAATATACTAATGTACGGAATCAACCCATCGGTACAATACTCTATGGTTTTCATGTCTAAAGTGGCCAAGGCCGCACAAACTGGTAACGTACAAACATATCTTTATGTTTTCTCTGCGGGCATAATACTAATTACCATGTTATTATTGAGTTAAGAGGAGAGTGAATAAGTTACAATGATTGATATCTTTTCAACACCCTCTTTAGTAACCATAATTTTGGGCACTGTTGCGCTAATAATACCTATCTTAGATGCTCTCAATAAGGAACGAGGTTCTAAAAACAAGGTTTATAGTGCTATAGCTTTTGGTGCTCTTGCGCTAGCGTTAGTGGTGGTAATTTTTAGGATCTTTACGGGAGAAAATCTTCCTGCTCTTTCACTTACAAATAGTGGTGTAATTGCTGATGATATTTTTGGGGCGTTCTTTTCTATTGCTTTTCTGATAGTTTCCATAATGGTGACTGTTTCCTCATGGAGTTATATGAAGAAAAAAAGCAATCATGCTGCATACTATTCGTTAATATTATTGTCTAGTATAGGAATGATCCTTATTGGATATTCAACAGATTTTGTAATGTTGTTGGTTGCCTGGGAGCTCATGTCAATACCTACATATGCCCTGGCGGCCTTTAACAAGAGAGACCCTGTATCAAATGAAGCGTCTATCAAATACTTTCTCTTTGGAGCTCTCTCATCTGCTATTATAATTCTAGCAATGGGTATTGTATATGGAATAACTGGAACTACTAATATCTATGATTCAATTGTGGCTATGACTGACCTAAATCCTCAGTTGATCCCATTTGCCTTGCTGGCTATTGGTTTGTTTATAGCAGGATTTGGATTTAAGATGGGACTCGTTCCATTTCATATGTGGCTTCCTGATACCTACTCTGGGGCTCCAACGACTATAGCTACACTACTTGCAGCTGGGACTAAAAAAGCTGGTTTTGCGGCTGCAATCAGGGTAATCGTAATAGGCTTAATAGCCTTAAATGTACATTGGACACTTACCCTTGCTGTAATAGCTATATTTACAATGACTCTGGGTAACTTGGGCGCTCTAACACAAAAATCACTTCCGAGAATCTTAGCTTATTCTAGTATTGCTCAGGCAGGTTATATTTTGATTGGTTTATCCGTCGCTCCTTATTCTAATTTTGCCTTGGATGCTTCCTTGTTGCAAATCATGAACCATGCAGTAATGAAGTCTGCAGCCTTCATAGCCGTTGCTGCAGTTATCATTACTTTAGCAGGGTATACATTAGAAAAGTATAAGGGATTAGGGTTTAGAATGCCCATTACGGCCTTAGTTCTTGCGATCGCTTTGTTGGCTCTCGCAGGTGTACCTCCTTTAAATGGTTTTTGGGGCAAGTATTTGATATTTGGAGCTGCGGTAGACAGTGGAGAATTAGTCTGGTGGGGACCCTACCTTGCAATAGCAGGTGTTCTTAATAGTGCATTATCCCTTGGATATTATGCATGGATTATAAGAAAAATGTATATGGAAGAAGGGGAAAATCGAGTGAGACAAAAAGAACCAAAACCCATGGTGGCGGTCTTGTTATTTGCGTTGGGATTCATGATCATATTTGGAATATGGTATGGTCCATTACTTGACCTGGCGTCCATGGCTGTTCCAAATGACATAGTGAATTTGATTAGCACTAGGTAGTCATCAAATAGTTGACACATCATACCTACTTTTTTTTTGAATACTAATGTATCTAATTCTTCTATAGAGGATTAAATGCTCTACCTTTACATTTTAAGGTCTCAAAAATAACTTTGTTATAGATTGCATATATTGGAAATTCTTCAGGAATGAGAAGATGCTGGATTTACTTTCAAGGTTTTGAAAAAAAATTATAAGGTAGATAAATATTATAATAGTAGAGCTTCGAACGGCATTCTGTTATACTATGTTCTTAGAACATTTTTAATATCTATATAAATTTGTTCTTTTTTCGAGGTTATAGATGAAGAAAAACTACATTTTATATGATTAAAGTATAATGTTTACTAGCAATCATTATCTTTAGAAACACATTGGGGGGTGAGATTAGATCCCCATGTATAGTATTTGGTTAATGCCTTTTCACACATAAAATTTCATTTGTTATTATGGTAACTTTTTATTTATAAACAATTTATATTTGAGCATGGAAATCTAGCGTAGGATCAATCAAGATATATCAAATTTTAGCAAATTATGTCTAAAATATTCTAAATAGGTAACTCCTGATGATATCCACATTATTTGAACCAAACCATGGTATGCTACCCACAATGGGTTTGATAATATTGTTTCAAAGATAATCTTTTAAGGTGCTTGTGTCCTCTTTTACAATTTGTGCTAATTTTTGAATATCTTTAAAAAATACCTCTTTTAACTTGATGTTGTATATAGTTGCAGCCGGATGATAAGTTACAAAATATTTATTCGATGAAATTTGCAGAACCTTACCTCTATGTTTATTCAAATGTTCTAGGCCAAGTAGAGATTTTAATGCAGTTGCGCCCATAATACAAATAATTTTTGGAGAAATTAATTTGATCTCATTTTTGAGGTAGGCATTAATGCAAATATCAATCTCTACCTCTGTAGGAACTCTGTTATTAGGCGGCCTACACTTTACTATATTGGTAATATAAACATCTTCTCTGTTTAAGCCCGATTCAGTTAATGCCTTATCTAAGATCTTTCCTGCACTCCCTACAAATGGAACACCTCTCTCGTCCTCGTTTTTCCCTGGAGCTTCTCCTACTAGTATTATCTTATCATGAATATTACCAGTTCCAGGAACAGCATTTATTCTATTTTTTGACAAATCACATAGTATGCAATTGACGATTTGATTTTTTAGGGAGATAAGTGTTTGGTTTGGATAATTCAATACTGTATCTGTAGTGAGTTAATATGATAAAGTTTTTTAGATATCATTGAAGTCAAATATATCTAGCAATAACGGTAACTTTTTTTAACTGATGAAACTACTAGCACGCTGGAATAGATTACAAAAGAAATTAAAATAGTTATTACTTTGATTCCATCACTGATCCTGATGATAGACCTCCTGTATCGTTTTGAGAATTAGGTGAGTTTACTGCTGAGTTAGTGGCATTTGACTCCGCTAGATTTACTGATCCTGATGATAGACCTCCTGTATCATTTGAATTGACCACTGTTGTATTTGTAGAATTTTGGCTTGACGCTGTGGTGGGGGTTAAAATTAATGAAACTGCAATAGCCAATAATATAGATAATAAACCTTTCATAATTTTCTCTCATCTTTATAGTATAAAATAATTTCGTTAGGTTTGGCTATTTTTGAGACACAGGCAGGTCTTGCTTTCGTTAAATTATTATCTCTAGATAAGAACATAAACGATACATTAGAATTGTTTACAGTGCATATGAAATTTTTCATTAATTTTTGTTATTCTTCTTAGATGCAGTTTATTTTTCTTTAAATTTTTGGTTTCCGTTTTAAAAGATGACGAAGTTTTAAATGAGTCTCATTTACAATTATGACTCGACACCATTCTTTTACCTACTCAATTTGTAACAATGTGATTATAGATTCGATTTTGATTTACTATGATAATTATAGTTACTGACCTTGCGATTAAATGTAAAACTAAAAGTGTATTTCCTAGAGATAAATCTGACAATAAAAGATAAAATTCTTAATAAAAAAAAGGTATATAATTCAAAATTATATATCTAGAAGGATGATAAAGTAAAAAACAACCGTAATAAACTTGTTTTACTAATGATTTTCGTGATAGAAACGATAAAATGCTGGTCTCACATTATATAAAGGACTCGGAATGTGGAGGAAAATATCAAAATGAGTCAAAAACTAATAAATTCGTATTCATCAGTCTTATGTCCTTTATGTAATAAACATACTAATATAATTACCGATCAGGAATCTGGCGAATTAATATGTACCGCCTGCGGTAGCGTAATTGTTGATAAGAATCAGTCAGGAAACTCTGGATGGATTGGACAAAATACTGAAGAGGTGAGTTATAGATCTAGAACTGGTGCCCCAACTTCGTTAGCAAAATATGATAGGGGCTTATCTACAGTTATAGGCAGAGTCAATAGAGATGCTTCAGGCCGTCAGATTGACATCTCTATGAGAAGTAGGATTGGACGTTGGAGAACTTGGGATATGCGAACTCAAACAAACGATTCTTCAAAGAGGAATCTACAAGCTGCATTTGTTCATCTATATACTATGAAAGATGCTTTAGGACTGCCTGAATCAGCAATTGAGAAAGTAGCGTACCTGTATCGAAAAATTCAAGAAAGGAAGCTCATAAAAGGAAGAACCATAAAAGGTGCTTTAGCTGTAGCATCCTATATTGCTTGTAGGGAAATGGGAATTCCTAGAACGTTAAGGGAAATATCTAAGATTACTAACCTAAAGGAAAAGGAAGTTGCCCGCATCTATCGAAAAGTAATGGTTGAACTTGATCTAAAAATACCTCAGGTTGACGCAGTAAAAGAAATAATCAAAATTGGGAACATGTGTTCTGTATCAGAAAGATCTAAAAGATTAGCAATACGAACATTAGTTAGCATTATGAAAACGGAGATGGCAGCTGGAAAGAATCCAATGGGACTTGCTGGAGCAGCGCTATATCTTGCATGTAAGGAAAACGATGAGGAGTTAACACAATCCAAAATTGCAGAAGTTGCCGGGGTAACTGAGGTAACCTTAAGGCATGATCTAGATCTAATATTAGATTTACCTGAGATAAAGGTGAGTATATAAGAGGATATCATAAACTATCTCCCATATTTCAACAAGATGACAAGAAGTACATATAATGAATGATTTGCAATAGTTCACGCATCACTATTTAAAATCTTTATTTATAATTAACCAAAATCATTAATAAGCAGAAAGTTTGATGAGAATAAGTAAATACTTTATTTTGTTTATGAATGGAAATATCATGGATATTATAATTACCTTGTCCAAAATACGAATTTTTTAGTAACCATGGTAATGATTATCAAATTAAATTATTATGAATCGGGATAGAACCCAAAATTTGCATCACTTGTCTCCCTTCTGTGGTTTATTAAAAATGAAATGATAAACGAGGTAAGGTTGAATTCTATCTAGGTACTTTTACCTTGAAGTGGTCCAGTCGTGTACCTATCAAGTTAAGGGTTACTTCCTGACCATTGTAAGATTGAATCTCTTTTTTTGGAAAATTATATTCTTCTTTTGCTCCCTCTGACGTCACAATCACTCCATCATCATTTACAGCTGTTACTACTCCTACTGAAATTTCATCCTGGGTTTTTACTCCTTTCTTGAGTATTGAGTCCCAATCTTCAATGCCGGCGGTTGTATTAGTATAAGATGCATCAGTTCCAACTTTATCAATATGCCTTTTCTCGATTAGTGGTAGATAATCCTGTAAACTGCGTGATGAATCTGTCTGATTCTGTGATTGAACATCAGGCTGTTGTGTTACAGACGCAGATTTGTATCGTGAATATTCGCCCATCTGAGGTGGATTATCTCTCTTGAAATTATCCTCGGCTTCATCTTCAGTTATATTAAACCATAATACCTCCCCATCAAATCCTGCTACTAATACCTTGGGAAGATAAAATTTACTTTTGCTAATTCTGCCTTTTTCAGTTACAACAAACTCCTGCCCTATTTCCTGTACTTCTCCTAAGTCATCGCCTTTATCATATCCTCTAGCTTCTTTCTTTATGATTTCTTCCCATTTTATCTGATTGTCTTTCCAATCAATAGTCTTTTCTTCTTTAGATTGACTACTCATGCAATTACATTAGGAGCATTGTATTTAACACTATTAAATTTAAGCATATACATTCTAATCTTTGGATCTTCTCAGACCATACCTGAATATTATATTGTTATGTAGAGCAGATTAAACAGTTAGAGATAGATCATTTAGGATACCCTTTTCAATGAATATTAGAAAAACCTCAGAAATATTATTGATTATCCACATATAGTCGAGATTTGTTCCGAAAAAATGGAAATGGCATGTTTATGCTAGTAAATGGAGAAACCATATTATGAACCAGTCCTGTGTCTGACCTTTATTTACAACCATATAATCACTGTATGGAATGAAAGTGCAAGTTATAATTTTACAAGATAATTTATAACCTATTTTTAACAAGTATCTATATTTTTATTTTAATCTATATCATAATCTGAATAGCATTATGCCAGACTTTTTATAGACTGATTGTATTCTTCTTTCTCCTTTCTATTCTCAATGTTTTTTACAGAATAATTTCTTTTGATGATCTCCCAATTTTTCTTGAGGTGATGCACCGGCATACAAATTCATTAAATCCACCAATCTGCCAGGACAATTGTAAGATAGATGGTTACCCATTAGTTGTCGTTTATTTTATACGCTCATTTTAGGCATGATTCATTACATTCTGTTGGCCAAATTCAGTTTGTTCATCAGAAATTCATTGCATGCTATCATGTTATGTATTAACCAAGAGATTGCAAAAAAGGGGGATAGTAACATTAAGATGATTATTTCTTAAATACTCTCACAATTAACTAACCTCTGTTACTAAGATGAGAGAAAAGAAATAACATTTCTCTGTCGACCAAGTAATTTAGATGAATGATTACCTTATTAACTTTAGAAATCAAAAAATAAATCACTACATGCTATAAATAAATTCTCTCAAAAACTCGTCTGGTATCTTGACAGCTACGAAGCAGTAGATCACTATATCATTAGTTTATCTATTACAATGATGGCTTGTAGTATCTTAATTCTAATGAATAAAAACCAATATATAATAAAAAATTAGGCTGGTTCACTTGATTTATCTTCGGTGTCTGACTCTTCAAACGCCTCTTCCCTAACGTTATCTGTTGGACCAGTTGTTTCCGGATTTGAAGCTGCATCACCAACGTCGCTTTGGTTTTCCTGAGAAGATTCTAAATCCTTGTCATTTTTATTATTATTAGCTTCCTCTGAACTATTATTACTCATTAATAGTAGTTAAATAACAAAAGATAAAAGGATCTTAGAATAACGTGTACCTTTACATAGATAAAGCTCATTATATTAAAGAATAACGTTACCAAACCCATGCCTCTTTACCACTAGTTTAAAGAGAGTTATTGATATCAAATGTCATTATATATATTATATTAAAAAAAAGTGTGGAAGTTACTTGTTGTCCTATACTTTGGTCATTCCTTTCTTTTTATATTGTTCTTGGGCTTCTGCGCTCTCTGTTCCAGTTTGACCCTCTGACGTAATCGCTTGGTCATTAGGATCTCTTTTTACCGCAGTGGGTTCACCTGCATTAATTTTTGCTGGAGTCATAGGTTCTTTATCAGAATATTCTTTTAATGGATCACTTTTTCGTTCCTTATTAGTTCCAGCTGCACCTTCTTCATACTCTCTATTATTTTCATTTGTCATGAAGTAAAAAGTATAACATATTATTTAACTATCTGTAGATTTACAATAAAAAAATAAACATATACCTTATCAGTGTTTTAGGTACTCAAGAAGTTTAATGGCAAATTAACATGAAATATGTTTTTTTAAGTAGAAAAATTTCGATGTAGATTTGTAAAAAGCTAATATGACCCGACTATAACCTTGTATTAAATTAACTTTTCCATTTAGATGTCTTGTTTGTTTAGATATTACTTATTTTCGAATACCTTTTGATTTATTTACTAAAGTTTTAACATCATATACTTTTAGTTTGAAATAGTACTTAGATATATAATTTGATGATAAAAATTCAATATGTTCTTATCAGTAAAAAGGATACCGCATCCCATTCCACCTGCAGATAAGCCAGATCCTAAGGCCGCTCAGGCACTGCAAGAGGGTTTAGGAGGTCAATTTGGTGAAATGCGCACAATGATGCAGTATTTTTTTCAAAATATGAATTTTAGAGGAGACGCAAAGCCATATCAAGATTTACTGAGGAGTATGACTGCCGAAGAGATGGGACATGTTGAGCAAATTACAAATACAATAAATGTTCTTCTAGACGGTGCTTCAATCACATCGGAACAACCAAACGAATTACCCTTATCTATAGCTCTTGAATCTCCAAATATACATCACTTTCTGGTTGCAGCTCAAAGTGCGCGTCCTGTGGATGCTGCAGGCAATCCTTGGAGTGCTTCTTATGTATATGACAGTGGAAATTTGGTACTGAACATGCTGTACAACCTGATGTTAGAAGCCACAGGGAGATTACAAAAGTGTCGATTGTATGAAATGTCTAGTAATAAGGCCTTTCGATCTACCGTATCATATTTGATAGTAAGAGATTTAGTTCACGAGAAGGTATTCGCAAAAGCTTTGGAAACATTGGGGGTGAATTGGGGCAAATCATTACCAGTTCCAAGAATAGATACTTCGAATATGCCTGAAGTTCGAGATCTCGAACGCAAAAATTTGCATAATCAAATGTGGACATTTTCAAATTCAGGTGAGCCGTCATTATTGGATAAGATATTTAAAGGCGATTCTCCGTTTGATGATGGGGGAACCCTTGAGATGATTGATGGATTCCCCGAAGGGGCGAAAATTCCGAATATGCCTGAAGCACCTCAGGAATTTTCACCTGGTTTAGATTCAGACCTTAAACAAATGGCAAAGAAACTGCAATAGATCTTATGAATATAGTCATAACGTCATTTCTAAACTATTTTTTGTGTAATAGTGAAATCAATGAATCTAATGGTGTTTAGAAGCATGGACGATCTATCAAATTTAGACAACAATCATGCTACTTATGGTATTTATTATATTTATTATTTGAGATGATCATAATCTTTTCTCCTTGCAGTTCAAATGATAATACTATAATGATAGTAACAATATTGGGTATGAAAATTATCAAGATTGATGACTCCAAAAGGAATCTTTTAAATTTTCTATATGAGAAAAACTCAAATAATTATCATTCTAGTGCACGGGATATGAATGCTTGGCAGTGTTTAAGTCATTTTTCGATGCTACCATCATTTATCCGAGATAAAAAGTTCAGTTATTTAGTAATGATTACTCTACAAGGAATTAGTAGGAGATTAAAATCAGAATGAAGGAGCTTGCGGCTATAAAGAAAATTATGTCATGTTTGTACTTTATTCTTAGTGAGGAACCACAACGCAATAATACGTTTAATTCGCTACAAGAATTATACGAAAAATTAGAACATCAGCTTCAAAAATCTGTAAAATCACATAATCCCACCCTTATTAAGAACGAGGTGTTAGAAAATTTTACACCAGCTATTAAATGGATGAAAGATAGAGAGGTTATTTTATATGATGCAAACGACATCCAGAGCCCTATTTTTGTTATAAAAGAAAAGTTGATAAAAAATATTGCCAATATTTAGATTTGCAATTAATATCTCTAAGTAACCAATGGTTAGTTACCAAAAGACTTGGAGATAATGAGCAAGATGTTACTAGATCATGACTCCTCAATTCAATTAAAATCCCTATATCAATTAATCTTTGGGTCTGTGAGGCGATTCTCGATTTATGACCCATAAGGACCAGCGTACATACGTATTTTACGATAGCTGTTGATAGGTATGGGTGTGATATCTTTCTGATATATAATTATTTGAATATGACTTTTTTTAATTATTTGTTAATAGTAGACTAACCATATACAACTCCCAACAAAAAAAGCAATAAAATAGATTGTAATACTATGTAAGAGAGGCATTCCTCATGTTAATATAGGTTATCTGTATGGCCTTATGCGCTAAGTAATTATATATAAAAGATATGTTCTTAGTAATAATGATTCCTAGGTTGTCAGTTTCAGGTTGCTTTAAACTATACTTATCCTAATTGTTTACTAATTCATTAGAACATATTCTTCATGCATTATATTATATCTATAAGCATCTACACGTCAATACATAACGTTGGGAGTATAAATACTATTAAAAGGTATGAGTTTTTGCCAAGGTTTTAACACTGATTTTCAATTTGTTAAAGAATTTATTAAATATTGACATTAACATGGAGATTGTTGTGATATAGAAACTCTATAGTTCAAAGAGGATGTTTTTGATGATAGTGATTATCTAATTCGACTTCATCTTTTGCCACAAAATTACAAATCTTACATGTTTTATTGTCCTTGCGTCGATTTAAATAATCTGAAAGATGCATTAATAACATTGTTATTCCCCACATGATTAATCTTACTTAACATCGTATATATCCAGGTAATTTATCATATAAACAAGATACCTTGAATTTTCATACTCTATCTTTTTTAGTTTCTCATTTTTTTATACATTTGTTCGCCAATTCAACATCAAGAGGTTCAATAGTTTCATGACTCATCAATTAATTTTTATGTACTATAAAATCTATGTTTTCCATTTGAAAATTAATGAATTATATCATGACATTAATGCTTATTGGCGTTTTAGCCATTACAATGATGGCAATACCCATTATAGGCAATAGTTCGGTGCAGAATGCCGTTGCACAATCGCAATCAGCAACAAACCAAAGTGATTCTAAACCCCCATCTAAAAATAACACAAATCCACAAGTAGGCCAAGTATTTATTTTCAATGAAAAAAGTAAGGCTGCAAATGATCCAGAAAAATGTGCTGCTCTTGCAAGTGAAGTAAGTGGAAAAGCTATTCCAGATTATAATTTGTGTGATATTGTAGTGTATAGACAGGCACCTGCAATAACAAGGGACGATGGATTAGTAATGAATAACTTTTCGGGAATAGGTCACTATATTGAAATGGTGCCCGCTTCTTTAAATGATACCAAAATGTTTATGGGCAATAGCAGTAGCGGAAGTAGTGGCGACAATACCGAGAATCTAAAAGCTGGATTTGGCGAATTTGCTTTACTTGACTCTGAAGTAATTCCTGTAAGGGAAGTAATGCAAAAATACAACTGGACTGAAACTTCATTACATCATCACTTATTAGGTGAAACACCAAAGATATTGTTCTTACACTGGTCTGTAAATGGTGACGCGAATGAACTGATAAAACAAGCCAAAGAAATGATAATGCAGACATCTACATATGACAATCTTACTGATGATAGTAAAACACCTTCATCAGCAGGACCATAGCCTTTCTTTTTTTTGTTAGCTTCTGTATAAGATAGAGACGTCTTATATATCACGAATAAACTATTAGAGACAAATTTATATAAATCGGATCCTTTTAGTTATAAGATAAGAAATTTCTTTATTAGATGTATCAAAGATAATTGATGCTCAAAAACAGTTATCAAAATTAAATATTCGTCGAACTCAGCTTATAAAGTCTGCAACATTTTCAGAAGCCACAAAAAGCAACCTATATCTAAAGCTTGAATGCTTGCAGAAAACTGGATCATTTAAAGTGAGAGGAGCCATGCTGAAAATAAGTAACTTGCCTATAGATCTTAAGAAACAAGGTGTTATAGCTGCGTCAGCAGGGAACCATGCACAGGCTGTAGCTTTTGCATCGTCAATTCAAAAAATATCGAGTGTAATTGTCATGCCCAAAAATGCGTCACCAAGTAAGATACTAGCCACAAAGTCGTATGGAGCAAAAGTAATACTTGAGGGAAATAACTATGATGAAGCCGCAGAGTATGTAGAAGAGTATTCAAAAAGAGAGAATAGAACTGTAATTCCAGCCTTTGATGATGCTGAAATCATAGCTGGTCAAGGTACTATCGGATTGGAAATTCTAGAAGACCTTGCAGATGTTGATGAAATATATGTACCTGTTGGAGGCGGAGGTTTGATTTCAGGAATCGCAATGGCTGTGAAATCCTCAAACCCAAAAGTCAAAGTGGTAGGAGTCGAATCATCATCTTTTCCCACTATGAAACACTCAATTAAACAGGGAAAAATATCGAAAATTAGCTCAGGCCATACTATCGCCGATGGTATTTCGATTAAAACACCCGGCGACTTGACATTTAATCTTGTAAAAAAGTATGTCGACGAAATTGTTTTGGTAGATGATCCCTCAATTGTCAAGACTATGTTCTTACTGATGGAGCGGGCCAAAATTGTCTCTGAAGCTGCTGGAGCTGCCTCTTTAGCCTATCTTATTTCTTTATCAAAAGTTCATAAGAACGACAAGAATGTAGTCTCAATCGTTTCGGGCGGAAATGTTGATATGTATTTGCTTGGACAAATTGTGTCAAAAGGTCTTATGCAAACAGGAAGGATGCTAAAAATATTTGTAGATCTACCGGATAAACCAGGCGCATTAAAAAAGATTGTAGATGAGATCACCAAGGCCAACATCAACATTGTTGAGGTTGAGCATGATAGGTTAAGTACAAATGTTCCCGCAGGAACGGCTGGGGTATACCTGAGTCTAGAACTGGAGAACAAAGAGAAATCAATGACGCTAATTAACTTGTTTAAAAAAGAGAATATTACTTTTAATATACTGACGTAAATAAATCCAAGGGCTAAAGGACAATGGTTAAAATACAAAATTAATACTACACTTGACCTGTCAGAATTTGAAAAAATCAAAAAAGGACCGTACCTCCATCAATAACAATAGTGTTACCTGTAGCAAACGAAAAATTATTGTCAGCAATACAGGTTGCGATCTTAGCTACTTCATTTGGATTACCCCATCGTTTCATGGGTGCCTCTTGGGCTGCCTGAATCCTTTCTTCTTCTGTTATCGCTTCGTAAGTAGCCTTCGTTGCTATATTTCCAAGAGCCAAACTATATGCACGAATATTTTGATTTCCATACTCTTTTGCAATACATTTGGTTAATGAAATATTTCCTGATTTTGCTATCGTGTAAGGGAACCCTCCAGTACGTCCTGAAAGTGCTGGTGTAGATGAAATGGTAATAACAACACCTCCTTTACATATATTATTGTAGGCATTTTGATTTGTATCATAGGTTATTTCTGGTTGTTTTTCTTCTTCCTCATCTTTTTCAGAATCTATTTTAGTATTTTCTAGCTTCTTCCTATTCTCTGATTTATTCTGATCAGATTCAGGATTAAGTTGTCTTAACATAATAGGAATTACAGCTCTTGAAAGTCTAACTGCACCAACCATATCGACATTCATTATTTTCAACAGTTCTTCCGTTGTTCCTTCATGCAATTTTTTATCCCAAATATCTCTATCAAATGGATATCCGGAATTATTTATTAATACGTCAATCCTGTTGTATTTTTTTATCACATTTTTGATGAATCTGTTGACACTTAAATCAGAGGTTACATCGACTTCAAGAGCTAGAGTAGAACCGTTTATCTTCTCGGCTGCCCTCACTGACCGCGCTAAAGACCTAGAGCATACGATCACATGAGCTTTTTTATTCTCTGAAAATTCTTTTGCAATTTCGAAACCTATCCCCTTGCTTGAGCCTGTGACAATAACTACTTTGCCTTTAAGTGACATTGAACTGAATATTGTTGTATGACTTTATAATTTGTTGTATACACAAAAATAATAATATATCTTATACAAGACGAGATCATTATTTGTCTCATACTATCTTCAATCGATATACATATTTAAAAGTGAATTATATTTTTTACTTGTAATTTTGTATAGCGATCTAATTGTCTTTTATCGACCAAATTAATCATTTGCAAGTGGTTGACAGTTGTCAAAAGTAACCATGCAAGGATGTCAATACAACAAATTTACTCTAAACTGTTACCCTGTAGGAAAAAGGAAGATAAGGTGTTTATTCCTTTAATAGGAGCATATGACGGGCTGCATATTTGGCAAAAATATTCAATCGATAACTTCTCTAATATATATATGATAAATTCTTCAATAATTACATAGAGTTATGGTAGCAAAAGCAAAGTCAAGTAAGGTTAAAATCAAAAGATTGAAAAACTCAATAAAATTCTATTTGCCTAGAGTAGAAGGTTATTTAGAGGTAATCAGCGGCTTGTCAAGAGAATTTGAGGGGATGTCATTAATAGAATTTGATGGTTATTTTGAAAAAAAAATAGAGCCTGCAAAGTATGTTAGAGCAGAAGTTCATACTCAGAAAATGAATGAAAGTAAGGTTATAGACCAAGCCAAAGAAATACGTTATAAATTAAAACAACAGAGTCTTGCTATCGAAATTAATGGTCAGTTAATTTTGATAGAACAGCAATAAGATATACGGTATTTGAAATTCGAAATAGACATCTCCTTACAATCTTAAACGATATCTCTGTTTATTTGTTAGTTACTAATAATTAGAATGATGTTAATGGTTAATATTAAATGTTAAATTTGTATGCTAATTAATAGATTAAATCACTTTTACCTATTTTGCATATTGGTATCGGGTTTTCATGCTTGTGACTATTGCTTTGAATCCAACTAACGACTAATTCGACATCTTTTTTATCAACTCCGTCGATACTTGGAAGTTTCGAAGCATTAGATAACTTATTGTATTGAATGTTTTTCAGGATCGTATCGATATTTTCATAACTTACCCCAATTTCTCCTTCAGCTGTTTGACCTCTCCAAATTCTAGCACTACTCTTCTTTTTTATTATAGCGTCGGGAACACCCAAATATTTCGCAAATTGTCTCACTTCAGTTTTATACAAATCCGCAATGGGGAAAATATCTGCACCACCATCTCCATATTTTGTAAAATAACCTAACTGAAACTCGCTTTTGTCAGCAGTCCCTACTACGATTCCACCCTTTACAGCAGCAAAATAATATAGTATTGCCATTCTAATCCTGACGAGAAAGTTTCCTCTAGCCAATTTGTCATTTGGAAAGCCTTTTAACAGCATTTTTTTTCCTTTTCCTACCTCAATTACTTTGTGATTTATACCTAATAATTTCGAAATCTCTAGGCCATGCTTTACATCAATTTTAGGAGTAACTGAATAATCCGGAAGTAATAGTCCTAGAACTTTTTTAGGACCCAGAGATTTTGCCGCCAGATAAGCCGTGACTGAAGAATCTATGCCGCCACTTATCCCGATTACTACGCAGTTAGCGTTTCTAGAAACAAACTCTTTGCGTAAAAATTTCGATACTTTATCAAATACTTTTTCCTCGTTCATTACATATTTCAACTCTGTAATTTTTATTTAATATATATGGTTCAAATAAACTATGTTAAAAGGCGTTTAAAAATAATCGACAGGATAAACACCCAATCAATCTGATGCTATATGTTTTTGAAATTGGATTGCAACAACCCAATAATATTATATATTTCTATACAATTGGAAGCCTTTATACACATTTGCTTTATACTTTACGTGTTATGTCCAATACAATATGGATTACTTTAAAACTATACTATATACTTAGATAGCTATACCCATAATAGGATTGATCCGCCAAATTAATGTTACTTTCTATTTCTGGGCGAAGGAGGTGAAGTTACTCATTATGCTGTACATGAATTCATTACTATGAATTTTAATGAGAGGAAATTTCGCGGTTCCATAAAAACAGTCTTAAGACCCGACAAGCCTCTCTCACCGTTTGCATGGATATGGCTAGGGAAAAAGTTTCCTTGTGATAATACTTCTAAATTAATTCAAAGACTACTGCACCAGTTGATTATGTAATTTGTTGCAGACTTTGTATCCTTAAACACCACCTTTGCTAACTGTTCTTTATCTTCAGGCAAATTTTGAAATTCATCAAGATTTACAGGAGTATTGTTTAAAGTGACTATGAAAGGAATTTTTGCTCTCACGGCCGAATTCACTCCTAAGGGGGAATTTTCTACTACCAATGCTTCTTCTGATCTAAGTCCTAACTTTTTTAATGCAGCTACAAAAGGTTCTGGACTCGGTTTTCCTTCTGTAAGGTCTTCACCCGATATTACCAGGTCAAAATAATCCAATATGCCATTATCTCCCAATAGAGACTTGACCTCGTTTTCTGATGCACCACTTACGACAGCCTTAATGCATTTCATATCAGTAAGTAAATCCAGCAATTCTTTTACCCCCTCGAAAATTCTCGCTTTTTCTTTCTTCTTAAATAGACTTTTTTTCCGTTCACTTATGGATTTTATAACATTCTCTTCGGGTTCACTTTGTTTCATTTTTTTGAAAATTTCTCTAATCAGTTCAGGTCCTGGCATTCCTTCAAGCAAAAATACATCTTTCTTATCTATTTCAAATTTAGCTAATTCTCGGAATGCTATTTGGAACGCTTCTGCATGAAAAGGCATCGCATCAATCAACACACCGTCCATGTCAAATAAAATTCCCTTCAATCTGATCCACATTAATTATCAAGATTTAAATACGATCGATCTCAGGAATTATGATGCTGTCATTATTTAATTATATATCTTAAGTAAATCGAAACCACTACACAACTACACAACTACCGAGATTTTTTCATTTATTTTGTATAATTTCTTTTTCCTAAGAATTGAATTAATTTTTATGTATCGATTTTGGACTATTTACAATTAAACTTTATATGCGATGATTTTGATCTTACAAATGATTAATATCTATTATTAATTATTTGATCGTTTACCTGGAGAAATATTTGACTTGTATCAAGTTTTTCTGTTGCCTTCATTAGCTCAATTTGTAGTAAGAGATTGACTCCATCCCTTGAAGTAGTAAATAATTGTTTTCTCCCGTTATATATTAATAGATTATATTCGATCATATAAAAAAGATACTTTTTAATTAAATCGCTATGGATTGGCATTACCATTGAGATCGTTGAAACCAGATTTGATATGGTAATTCCTTGGAAACAAGATATGAGAATAGGTTGTATAATAATAGCTTTCATGGTTATCTTTTTTCCATTTTCTTTATTGCTCTTTACAACTTTCATGTACTTCTTATCCATCTGGACCCGGGGGTTGTAGAAATGCTATAACTTGGATTCGTCTTAAGCATACTATAGCATCCTTTCGCTTTCGATAGTCTCTAAAAAGATTCCTATGTGGGTTCTATAAGCACCAAATAGAACCTGATTGATAATATCATACGCCACCAAATAAGAATATGATAACTGAGTGTTCAACTTATTAGTACCAATTGAGTTAACATTTTATATAAAGACTGATCTTGTTATTAATTATTAAAAGTGTTACCTTAAGAGAATGATATCCCGAAATTCTATCATCCTGTTTTTGAAACACGGTGATTTCAGGTGATTTCAGCTCTGAATAATCGTAAATTCCGTTGCCAGGATATGCTTACATTTTAGGCGCCGAAATGAGTAATCTGCACAAGTACAAGTCATCTTTTCAAGGTCGACTACGTATATTTTATTATGGTCTTCTGTACTCCTGACTTTGAAAATCCTCGATGCTTTTCTTAGATTTGAATCTGAGTAATCAGTCTTATTGATATCGTTGGTAGGACGATTTGAGTCTCCTTGTTCAGTAATCAAAGATTCTTCCCTGAGAGTGTGTTCTACTATTTGAAATGCCTTGTTGATTCTTTTTACTTGTTGGTCATCATCGGACCTGTTCTTTACCAAATTTATGGCTTTTTTATTTAGAATATCTAAATCATCTTGCCCTTTGCTCGTGGGGGCCAACTTTGTATTTTTCTTTATCATATATTCACCATTTGTATGAGTTTTTGCGTCAACAACCACTGGATTAATGATTTTGTTGCCCGATTTCAATTTCAAGGGTCCTCGATGATTCGTCAGTTCCTCTTTGGGTGAAATGGCCTTAGCAACTGTGTCGATTACATTATCGTCTTTAGTATCTGGGATATAGACAACATAAATTAAGGCAATATTCTTCCCCTCATATTTCCTTAATACTCTTCCTATCCTCTGAACAATCTGATTTATATTTGAAGTTGTTGCAAGTATAATTTCTATTCTAACCTGAGGTACATCATAACCTATTTCTAAAGTATGTACTGACAAAAGCACATTAAATGTAGTTCCCCAGTTCTTGAGAATTCTTTGCCTTTCTGATGCTCGCACTTTAGCATCAATAATTTTTGATTCAATTCCTCTTTCTAGAAGCATTTCCTTTAATTTTTTAATTGATTCTATGGTCTCACTAAAAACCATAATTTTTTCATCGGGGAATTTATTGTGAATGATGTCGGCTGCAGCTGATAATTTATTTTCGGCATAACTTAGCAATAGTTTTCGCTTCCTAACATTTGCAAACCAAGCTTTTGCCATTCCACTTGCAAATCCCCCTGCTTTTAATAAATTGGTCATTGAATTTATATCAAAACGCTTGAAGCGATTGGAAATATTCCTTATCTTTGTACTAGCTATTTCATACTCTTCTCGTTCTTTGTCTGTTAAAGAGACCTTAACGGGAATAATAACTGGCTTGGCAAGTCTCTTATCGTTTACGGCCATTTTAATTGGGTATTTAATTATAGGAGGTATAACTGCTAAAATTGTGCTATTTTTATAATCTTTCTCATCTAATGTTGCTGTTAGACCCAATATGCCTTTTTTTGGATCTTCTATTAGGTAATCAAATAACTTTACAAAGGATTTTGATGAATCTCTAATTAAGTGAACCTCATCTAAAATAACTATATTAGATCGTTTTATTAATATTGGATGTCTAATTACGCTGTTGTAAGTACTAATGATGATTTCTCTTTTCTCCTTTCGTTCCCCAAAATACGCCCCAATTTTATCTTCAGGAACACCATAGGAAATTAATCTACTGATAGTTTGATCTATTAATGATATTCTAGGAACCAGTATCAATATATTAAAAAATGAAAATCTTATATGATTTGGTTGTCCCGATTCTTTAAGATCAACGTATTCTAAAGGTTTAATATTTTCACTCCCATTAGTTCTTGATAATAATATATTTGACCCTTGAGGTAACTCTTTCAATGATTTATCAGGGGTGTCAAGAGAGTGATGGTATTTCATCATCAACCTTCTTGCGCATTCAAACGCAATCTCTGTTTTGCCAGTACCTGTGCTATATAATATAGTACCTCGATAATCGTTATCAACCCATGATTCTACAGCCGTAATTTGATCGTCTTTCAGAGTAAAGGGAAACTTAAGGTATGATATAGAAGGTATTTTTAAATCATTTGATTCCGACTCTTTTGTTGAAATTGTATCATCTGATGTACTCATTTTTCATCGACCTAGGATTAATTATCCTTCTCCTTTGAACATGAATGTAAATAGGCAAAGTGTCGTATCACGAATTATCTAAAATACACATTTTATCCTATTATGCTTTTGGATACACAGGATTAATTCATTTTACAAAGTTGTGGTTTAGAGTAACTTCGACATGTCATTGTTTGATTGGATTTATTTTATATTACCTTGCATTATGTCCATCTTGTTTAATCCAATAATACCATAATAATTGAAATCATAGTAGAATTGGTTTAAGAGGCGCCTTTGATCAAATCATCTTTGCAACATATTAAAACGGTTCCAGTTTCTTTCCAAGTGCAGATATTTCTTAAATGGCCTTATAAATTACATCTGCATTTACATAGGTTACGTAGTTTAACAATACGAATTTCAAATGAAGTTTACTATTTAGTTCACATATTTTGTAATATAATACGTGAACTTCCCAATCTTGTACATATATACACAATTTTACAAATTTATTGATATTCTGGCAATTTATTCTATATTTGTTTATATTTTGATCTAAATCATATTTTTTGTAAATGCATGTTTGAGCTACATATCGTGTTCATTTATTGAGAGCTAATTTTCTTATTTGATGTGACTTTAAGATTACAAAATTGATTCGGGTTTAATAATACTAGTCAATTTTTGTCATCATTTCTATAGAAGTGTTACCAGCACATATCAAATGAAAAAAGGATTTAAAAAAACATACTGCCATAAAAAAATGAATATCATTACCTAAATACCTTTACTATTGAATTCTAAAAAGCATGTCCAAATCTATATAGATAAAAATGTGGTAGGAGTTCTGATAGTGTCCGGCCGTTACGATGAAATCAGAAGTTTAATGACTTCCGCATTATACCAGCATTTTTGAGGATTGTGTCTGCTTAAGCCTGTTGGCTAATGTGTTTCTTATTATTGTAGACATATTATCTCCTATCATCATAACCTGTTCTGACCAATCTACGTTCTTAACTAATGGCATTGATTTTACCTCTTCGAGCAAATTATGTAATTCATCTGACGCGTGGTAGACAACTTCAAGACATAGATTGTTTGATGAATTAATCCTTGTGGATGCATTAATAACATTCCTATTGTATTTTTTGAGAAGTTCCTCGCCTGTTTCTTGTGCTTTGCCTTTTTGGACATCAACAAATATTTGTGCTGTTCTATAACCTAGTTGTATCAAGTCCATTTGATACTTTTTCTTTAGAACTGTTTTTTCGATCCTTGTTCTTCTTCGCTGAATCGTAGAAAGTGGAATTTTTAATTTTTCTGAAATCTCTGAACTCTTTATATCTCCATTGCTTATCAGTTCATTAATGATCTTGATGTTAATTCTGTCCAAAAAAAAATGCCCTTTTACAGAGTAAAGATTGACATCATCTAAGTCATATTCATCATCTTTAATACTAGATAATCTGCTAGTCAGTTTTCTCTTAAATGTATTCTGAGACTTACTTTTCGATCCATTCTTTTTGAGATTATCTATACTTTTAACCGTCTCATTACTATAATCTCCATTTAGAGTAGTGGTGTTGTTACTGCGTATTTTTCTTGGCACTGGACTCATTTATTTTTAATTTCAGATACATTTAAACATATTTATAAATAGAAATGATATCTATGTCCACAATCCATCAATATTATGATTAAAGTCAACAGAATTCCTTTTTATCTAAAAACTAAATTCATCAAATAAAAGCAACAGTTAAGGAATTATTATTGCTACGATAAGATATACCTATAGACCTTATGGATAGAAACTACAATTCTTTATTAACACATTTGTGGATAATCGATGTTGTGTAAATAAGTATCAACAGTCTAGTTGTTTTTTAGAGTTCTGTCTAAATTATCTTGGCTGTAATTGAATTACTAATTAACTATTCTCGGTTAGTTTATTCTACCCTCTTTAGATACAATTGTGTAAAAAATTAAAACGTCCCCTTTCCTAAAAAAAGTATAGTGTAATTGAAATTGCCCGATAATTTAGTTTGAAGGTAACAAATAGGAGGATCACGCTAGCTTGGGCTGTGTCAAATGAAGATTAATTAAAATGATTCTGTTAAAAAACTCTCACTCTTGTTATGAAAGGATATATTGCGACTGTAGATCAAAAGTGATCTAGTGCTCTAGCTAAAAACGATTAATTAATTGAATTTTGATAATTTTTTCGCATCATTATTAGGACCGGCATCAAGTATTTAAGTTCAGTTTAGGTTTTTTTTGAAATAATGTTAAATAGATGATAAAACTTATTCTACCATATCATAGATCATTGCAATAAAATTAAGATAGTTGATTTCAAAAAATATTATACATTACAAGTATTGAGACATTTTTTTACGCGAATTGACTAGACCTCATCTCAAGTCCACGTGGGTAAACTTAAATGCAATAGACTTACTGACAGCAATAGATACCCAATGTCCTTGCCGCAGTTAATGGAATAGTAACATATATCGTCAATATATTAAATTCTGTGACCATGAATATTCAATTTGGAAGTATTCTAATTCCATTGTACTTACACACTAATGACGAATTTACAGGAATGATCATATCGATTTTCACATTTCACTAGTACAGTTTAATCAAAGAGTAAGATGCGAAGAGAAAATAGCAAAAGTAATAACGACTAGAAAACCCTTTGTTCCTCATTTGCATTTTCAAGTTGTGTATTTACGGGCCTTAATATATGGACTGATTTTTGAAACAACAGAGATTAGATTTGTTAAGAGTATGTAGTATAGTATATTACATTTTTATTCTCAAGAATTTGGGATGAATTCTAAAAAAAGCAGGAAGAATGCCAGTAGGTTCTCCATCAAGACTAACAGTAATGTTGTTTTGAAAATCTGTTAACCAACTTACTGTTTGAGACTGCCCATAATAAATATCATCCTCATCGTTTATAGCTTCCTCTCCTTTCTTAATGCTTACAAGTTTTTGCAGTATTTTAAAACTATCAGAATTTTTTATTACTACGGTATCAAGCAATCCATCTGTAGCTTCAGCCTTGGTAGCAACTTGAAACCCTCCCCCCAAATAACTTCCGTTTGAAACCATTCCCATTGTCATATTTGTGGTAAGGTTATTGACGATTTTTTTATCTGTTATAGAGCCTTCTATTATTTGGCAAACATTGCTCTTGTATATAGGTAACGTTGCAACAATTCCTGTGATTGTTGATAAAATTCTGCTACTGATCTGATCTCTTATCATTTTTCCTCTTTCAATAATTTCGGCTCCTAGCCCTATTTCAGCAGCATTTAAAAAAATCCTAAATTTATTTCCAGAAATATTCTCCGCATTTCCCCTTAAAACAGAACCGATAACGTCAATCATCTGAGTCTTTGTCGAATTAGCCAGATACTTGCAACATTCTTCAAAATCTTGTGGCAATCCCAGAGATCTCACAAGAACATTGCGTGTTCCTCCGGGTAAAACCGTCAGAGTCGAGTCACTTTTAATTTGTTCAATTTCTGTCAATGCCAGAATTTTGTCATACTCGACTTCCATTAAATCAATTTTATTTAGTTTGTCGCCATTGCTGTCACTAAAAAAACCGTTACTAACTTCATTTATTATCCCGTCTCCTCCTATGGGAATAATATTATCATATCCTTTTTTAAGATACTCTCTAGCAAGGATGGTTCCATCTCCAGATTTTTCTGTAAAAACATACTCTAGATCATTGCCAAAATATTTTTCCAAAATTTCTTTTACAGAATCCCAGTTCTTTCCCGTTTGACCACCTTTGGAATTTGGATTAACTATAGCAATTGAATCGATGGACATATTTATAACTACTCTAAAGCGGGAGTGGAGCTATATATAAATAATCCATGAATATAGGTATTGGCGTCTTATTGTTTTCGATACTAACTAGGAAAGCATATTTTTCTCTTTAATGGGACAAGAATAAAATGTTTGATGTATTTAATTTCTATTATAATCTAATGTTTTTCTTTTTTCCTTCTTCTTCGTCATCATCTACAAGTGTGGTGCTAATTTCACCTACTAGTTTAGATGATTCTGTTACACTTTTAATCTGCAAATCATCGCTGCCAGAAATAATTTTTGATAAACTTGGGTTAGCATCCTTGCCCATAATTATAGCCTCTTTTCCCTTTCTCATCAAGACCAGAGTAATATTATTATCAGACAGTTTTTCGGCAAAATCTTTAGCTACTTTTAATTGATCAAAAATATTTGCTTCGGCATCTGTAAACAGGTGAAAAAAATCTTTAGCTATATCCAGTTTATCTTTTATTTTATCAACCGACGAGTCCTTATGTTCATTCTTTATGGAATCATTAAAAGTTTCATTGTTTTTAAGTTCGACATTTCTAAAGATGCCAAATACTTCTGGATTTAGTATATCCACAGCGATCTTGTTCACCTCATTGGTTTTTGTTGCAGTGATATCTATGGTTGGTTTGTTCTCTAGCTCAATCAAAATGCTTCCACTCTTTAATGAGCTAATTGAACCAACTATACTGTCTAATATCGATTCTTCCTTGTTTAGAGTATTCTCATATTTACCCGGGGTCATTTTGCCTGTAAACCTCTTACTGTTTTATCCTAAATGGGCTAACACAAGACTCCAATTTTTCATACAATTATCAAAATGTTGAAAGTTTTGCCCATCTCATGTGGATGTGGCTGTATTCTCTGTACTGTTATAATCCCTTAGTGCAGGTTCATTATTTGTATTATTAACATGTTGGTTTGTTGTTTGGTTTATAGAAGCGGTTGTAGAACTGGTAGTATCAGAACCTAGGGTATCGCTTGTCAAACTGCGTTCATATTTAAAGCTATTACCGTTATTACTAATACCACTACCACTTCCATTACTACTATTCAAATTAGTGATTTTGTGCATTTTGGCAGAAATGGTAATTGTTCCATGGATTGTCATTCTCCCTCCACCTCTATTTCGGCCTTTGGGATCGGTAGCAGAAGGCATTTCAATATTTAGGTCCTCAAAAGAATATTTAATAAGTGCGCCTTTTCCTGTGAGTTTATTTAATAATTGTTCAATTAATGGTGCTCCTTGTTCGGTAAGCTTGTTGGTAATATTTCCCAAGTTTTTACTAATTTCACTCATATTTCTTATAATTGAATAAATGCACCATATGTTATAAGGGGTGTCGTAGCTGAAAGGGGTGGAGAATAAAAAAATATAAATATTATTTCATATTCGCGGTGAAAAAAGAGAAACAGGTTATAACCCCTATGAATTCCTCTACATTTTTAGTTCATTAAGTTATTACTCACAAGTCAATTGTTGTAATACAAAACAGGAAAACAAAAGAAATTAAGTGGGATTAGTAGTATTAAATTTAGTGCTTCCTGAAAGCTGCTCATTTGCTTATAAAGGTATCAAATGTCCTCTACCACCTGAATATATTATAGAAATAATAGATGAAAAAAATAACAGTAAATTTATGGTAGGTTTAACTTGTTCAGACCATAAATTAGTTTTAGAAAAGAAATTTATTTCACTACAGGAAAATAACGTTATTCCAATAGGCAAAGTTACGATGACTGGTATAAGAGTAGTTCATACTGATTGTATCAAAGGAACTATAGAAGATGAAGAAGAAATTAAATTGAAAAGGTTGGATGAATAGGTATACTATTCTACTAGTACTGCTTTTCTGTATTTTCCCTCAAGGACATTTATAATATTTGAAGCTGCTATTTCTGCCATTCTGTTTCTCGTATCTACAGTGGCGCTACCAATGTGAGGTAATAACACTACATTTTTCATCTTTATCAACGGATCATTATTTTGAATAGGCTCATCCTCATATACATCTAATGCTGCACCTGCTATTCTTTTTTCCGTTAATGCTGAAATCAAGTCTTTTTGATTTATAATTTTGCCTCTTGCAATGTTTATTAAGAAAGCGCTCTTTTTCATTTGAAAAATAAACCGGCGATTTATCAAGTGGTAGCTATCTTTATTGAGAGAACAACATACGACAACGTAATCTGATTCTTTAGCGATTCGGTTTAGATCTACATATTTCATAGTCTCAGATAGAGGGATTTTTTTATTATCCAATAAATTTGGAATCGATCCTCTACTTGTATATAAAATATTCATATCAAAACCTAAAGCTCTTTTTGCGATTGCAGATCCTATTTTTCCCATACCAATAATACCAATGGTCTTGCCGTGGATATCTGTACCAATCATTAGGTCAGGACTCCATCCGTATTTCCATTTTCCATTTCTCACCAGCTTGTCACCTTCGATTATTCTTCTTCCGATTGAGAGCAAAAGTCCGAAACCCAAGTCAGCTGTTGTTTCAGTAAGTATACTTCCTGTGTATCCTACTTTGATATCCCTTTTTTTTGCTTCTAATATATCGATATGTTCATATCCCGTACTAAATGTGCTAATTATTTTTAAATTGGGACCTGCCAAATCCATGATCTCTTTGTCTATCTTATCATTTAGAAAACATAGTATTGCATCCACGTTTCTAACTTTACGTTTTAACGCTATGCGGTCAAGTGGACGTCCTGTAGTATTGAGAATGAGTTTATAATTATGTCTTATCAAATTTAGGCCAGAATCAGAAATTGGTCTCGTTATTAATATTGTCGGCTTTGAAAATAGTTTTTTAGCCAATCAAAAAACTTAAAGGAAAAGTACATTTTATTTGTTCAGATGCATATGGAGCAGAGGATCTGTATAAAATTCTCAATCTTTCCAAGTACATGGAAATTGTTTTAGTTAAATGAACCTCACATATTTTAAGAGTGATTTTATATAATTATGGACAGCAACTTTGAACTACTACTCATACTATTGCTTCGGTGCAGCCGATACTGATAAGTAAATTTTTATAGATATTAAAGTATCAGAATACAATGCATAAACCTCCTTCTTTTTCTCCTGACATTTATCAAAAAGATAAATTGAAAGTTGATGGAGAAAAGAAAAAGAGTCTACGTGCCAGCAACATCAAGGAATCGAAGAATTTGGCTTTAAAATCTGTAGCTTCTCAGACTAACGATATTCCACAACTTGATCTTTCCATTAATCTGTTTGAAAATATTGTGGGTTATGATGATGTAAAGAAGATATTCAATTATGCTTTAAACTCTTCCTTACCTGTTCATATTCTACTGGTAGGACCTCCAGGTTCAGCAAAAACATTGTTTCTGATGGAATGTATGAAACTCTCACGGTCTTATTTTACACTTGGCAGTCATAGTACCAAAGCGGGAATGTTAGACTATTTGTTTAACAACAGGCCACGAAATTTAATCATTGACGAAATTGAATACATGGCAATAAAGGATCAGGCCGCTTTGTTGAGCCTAATGGAAACTGGTATTCTAAGTGAAACCAAATTTGAAAAAACTCGTAAATCTGTTATGAGAACTTGGGTGTTTGCATCTTGTAACAATGAAAAAAAACTATTAACTCCATTACTTTCACGTTTCTTTGTTCTCTACTTTAAGAAATACAATTATGAAGCATTTGAAAAAATTTCAAATCATATACTTAATAGAGAATGTAACCTTGATACAGAAATTTCCACATTGATATCTAATTTAGTTTGGAATAAACTAAGATCACGGGATATTAGAGATTGTGTTAAGATTGGGCGAATTTGTAAGAATAAAGATGATGTTTACATGATTGTGAAAACATTAAGGCATTATGGCAATACAAATTTAAGTAACGATAAAGATAAGAATTAGACGAAAAAATGGCAATATAGCTTTAACATACTTCCAACAATGCCTGTGTGAATTTTTAAATTAGGAATAAATGATTTAGCTTGAAAATTTTTATTTGTGGGCCAACTCTGTATTCCCGTAGCCATTTAGGACACGCACGAATCTTCACCTTTTTTAATTTTTTTATAAATTATTTGAGAGCAAAGGGATACTCGCCGATTGCAGTAATTCAGCTCACAGACATTGATCCAAAGATATTCTCTAAAGCTCAAAATACTGATACGAAAAAACTAACAAAAAAATATTTCAAATCTTTGGTGAATGATTTGGCTGCACTTCAGGTATTGGATAATTTTTGCTTTTCAAGGGTCTCTGATTTTCAAGATCAAATGAAAGATCAGATAGTAAAGATGATAAAGTCAAAAATAGCTTATTCATATGGTGGAAATATTTACTTACATTCGGCTAATCCATTACAAGTAAGCCCATTTGGAAATGGTCCAGAGGAACTAGATAAAATGCCAATAGATTTATCGTCTGGAAAACTTGATCAAAAAGATATCTTAGTTTGGAACGCAGAAAATTTTTATCCATACTTTTCCACAAGTAATTCACAAAATGGTTTTTTCCAAAATTTTCTTGTCAGCGGAATCCCGGGTTGGCATTTCCAAGATAGCCAAATAATAGATACAATTTTTAATGGTCAATATGATTATCACGGAGGTGCCTCAGAGTTGGTGTATCCTCATCATGAATTTATTTATCGATTGTTAGGCAAACTGGGCCCAAACAATTTAATCAATCAAAATCCCGTAAGTTGGATTCATCTGGGAATTTTAAAAATTAATTCAAAGAAAATGTCCAGTTCTTGCGGGAATATCATCTCAATGAGAAATGCTTTAAAATTATATCATCCCAACACAATCAAGATATTTTTTTTAAATCATCCCTATAACATTGATATTAACTTTACTAAAGAAAAAATTAAAATAGCAAACTTGATTGACGAAAAAATTTTTTATTTTTTTTGTGATTTACATAATGAAAGAAAACATGGTAGTGAAAACATGAATCGGGAAGCTAAAATTAAATTCTCCAATTTTATAAATATTATAGATGAGAATTACAATACAAAATCTGCTCTCGGTTTCGTTTTAGAATGTATTGACAACAAGGAAGACCCAGTTTTAATTCGTAAAATGACTTACACCCTTGGACTACAATATTCTTGAACTAGTAAAAGAAAATGAGCTCAGCTTCTGTCGAAGTTGGAGCAATAAAGTAGTGAGGCTATTTGGTAATAAAGCCCAAGTCATCATTTGCAAAGACTTCAAAGATGATTATTTTTTAAATCGATTCGTTTTCCTTGATAGTCAAATCCTGCACAGATATTGTGAAAAAGATTTTTGTAAATTGCTAGATAAATTGCATAGAATAGAAAAAAAATATGAAATCGATTTATACATCCATATTGACGAAACTGATCGTGTAATTGAAGAGATATTTCATAAAAATGGACTTTTTGTTATTGACAAGGTTAATGGAATGATCTATGATCACAATATTTTGAGGAATGTAAAAAAGGAAGTTCAAAGACAAATAAAAGGTTCACTTCCCAAAAACAGTGAATCTCATTATAAATTAAACTATGTTACTAATGAAACGGATTATTTGATATGGACAGATACATACAGAAAATCTTTTGATATTGAAGCTAAATTTTCAAAAGAAATTCTCAAGCACATATGTGACCGTAGGTTTGTTGAGGCAAGATTTATTATTTGTCAATCAAATGCTTGTACCATTGAAACCGAGCACGTGATTTCGAAGGGTTGCTGCCTGTTTTATCGGACTAGGAGTACAATTGGAATATATTGCCTGGGAACCATCAAATCCTATAGGGGATCTGGAGTAGCTTCTACACTGATTCAGGGAGCCATAAATTACTCCCGCCAGCTAGGTTTGGCTCCTGTATGTGCTCAAACTTTGAAGAGTGACAATTTAGAATTATTCTATGAAAAAAACGGATTTAAGAAGGTATATACTAATTGTATATATAAAATACCAATCCATCGTTAAATTTAATATGCCTTTCGCGTTATTACATATAGTAATCGGTTGAATTCCTTAGATTGTAAGTTGGATGATTTTATTTTTCCCATATTTGTTTATGAAGGTGAGAACGCGTATAAGCAGAGTTTAGCATCCGGCTACATGAATCAATCAAAAGTATACTATAAGAATTTAACTGACTTGTTGGAACGATTACATCTGCTTGGAGTCACTCAAATACTATTATTTGGAGTTCCCAAAACACGGAACAGGAATGGGAGCAAGTCATCATTTAAACAAGGCGTGATTCAGAGCTCGATAAGAAGGGTAAAAGAAAATTTTGGTAACAATTTTTTAGTTCTTTCAGACGTATGTCTGTGTCAGTATAATACTTCTGGTCACTGTGGTATAATATCTGATAGCTACAGTAACAATCAAGCAAAAAAAAATTCTCTAGAGATTGAAATTGACAATGATAAAACCTTGTATTATTTGGGAAAGGTTTCATTGAGTTTATGCGAATCCGGAACTGATTTCGTAGCTCCTTCTGCCATGATGGATGGCCAGGTATTATATTTGAGAAAGTTATTGAATAATCATGGGTTTCGGCATGTAAAGATTTTGAGTTATTCGGCAAAACATAATTCATGTCTCTATTCACCATTTAGAAATAATAATTATCTCAAACCCGGATTTATAGAAAAATCAAGCTATCAGTCTTCTATATATAACGAAAGGGAATCCTTAAGAGAGATTTTGCTTGATATCAAAGAGGGTTCTGATTGGATCATGATAAAGCCATCTCTTTGGTATATGGATATTATCAGACGTGTAAAAGCAATTGTAAACGTGCCAGTTGTTGTGCAAAACGTATCTGGAGAGTATGCAATGATGAGCAACATTTTGAATTTAATGCGAGGGAAAAACTTTCCTAAAACTTCTGATGACGCAAGAAATGGCGCAATCAGCGAAGATTTAACCCATAGGTTAGACTTCAAATTAAATTCAGGATCAATCTCTGTCAAACAAAAACAAAAACAAAAACAAAATTTGACCTTATCAATATCCTCCAAAGAATCAAAAATAACTGATGACTATGCTGAGGTCTGTAATTTTCTCACTTCATTAAAGAGAGCAGGTGCAGACAAGATTATTACCTATTTTCTGTTGGATTTACTGGATGAAAAAAGTGATCAAGTTAAGTTTAAAATGTAATGTATATAGCATCTCTTTCTCTATATTTCGGAAGAGTTGACCATATTAATTATTTGTCCGCTTGTAGAGTCTACATAATATTTTGTACCATTTGATAAAATTTCCCAACCAAAATGACTACCTCCGGTCAAGGGACTTTCGGTTTTGCCAATTATTCTGGAGGTTTCATGATTATCTTTGTTCGCTTCATATATAGTACCATCACCATCGACCATTACATACTGAGCGGTAAATTTTCCTTTCAAGTCATTAAAGGTGATATTTCTGAGATTATGGGGTGTTTCATTAAACACGTCATGTAAAATGATTATATAGGCCTCCTCTGGTATCAGTCTTGCAAAGGTCGTACTCTGCTGATTTAGCGAAAAATTGATGACAAAATACATTGCTATGGTGAATCCAATAGATAACAAAACAATAAAAAAGACTTTTTTACGTGATGCATCGAGGTTCACCAATATATATTATATTTACAAAAAACACTATATAATCATTCAAAATACACTTACGATTAGATTATATATCAATCCTCCTAAAAAAATAATTATCCCGCGGTAGCTCAGCCTGGTAGAGCTTTCGGCTGTAGTTGTTGGCAATAATGCTAATCATACATCAGCCTATCAGGCTTACATTCAACAGTAACCGAAGAGTCGCAGGCTCAATCAAAAAAAGGAATCCTTTTTTGGGGTAAATCCTGCTCGCGGGATACACTCACTTTATGAGCAGCTTTTAATTTGGATTTATAATAGCACGTCCGATAATTTTTCCGTTCCTTAAATCTTCCAAAGCTTCGTTAACTTGATCTAGAGAATACCTTTTGTCTAATACTGTTTTTACCTTCCCCTTTGAGGCCAACTTGACTAATTCGGTTAAATCGGAAAAAGTACCAGTATATGCGCCAGTTAGAGTATATCCTCTTAGAGGAATCATTGGCAAGTTAAGTTCCATGGAGCCGCCGAATAACCCAACCATTATCATTTTACCTCTTTTTCTTAACATGTTAAAAGAGTTAACTGATGTAATATTGTTATTTACAAAGTCTATCACTACATCGGTCCCAAAACCATCAGTGAGCTCTCTGACTTCTTTTACAACGTCAGATTTTTCTTTGCTATTGATAATATTGTCTGCACCTAATCTTTTCGCCTCTGATAGCTTTTGATCATTAACATCTATGACCGTTATCTTAGAATCATGAATGGCCTTTGCAATTTGCACACCCATCAAGCCTAAACCGCCTGCTCCAACGATAACTATGTTATGGTCCTTCTCTATTCCTTCCGCAGGTTTGGCCTTCTTTACTGCGTTATATGCGGTAAGGCCTGAGCAAGCAAGCGAACACGCAGAATCAAATTCAATCTCAGTTAGCTTTATCAGATACTTTGAGTCTGGCACCATAACGAATTGTGCATACCCACCATTTTGGTAGATTCCCAGAGTCTTTGGTGTGTCACACAAATTTTGTTCACCTGATAAACACGCAGGACAAGATCCTTCACCTAACCAAGGATAAACTAACACATTGTCACTTACTTGAACATTGTTTACAGTATCTCCTATTTCTTCAATCTTGCCTGCTATCTCATGTCCTGGAATAAGAGGAAATTTCACTCCTCTATCCTCCACCTTCATAAATACTCCTTTGGGGCCGGCATACCCACCTTCCCATAAATGAAGGTCACTATGACAAACTCCGGAAGCAACAACCCTTACTAGGACTTGATTTCCTTTTGGCTTGGGTATTTTTACCTCATTAATTTCTAATGGATGATTTGTTTTAATTATTTGAGCCCCTTTCATACCAAAATCATAGTACACATGTTTAATTATCTTTGCTAACGATGGTTAAATTTAGTTCAAAAGAATATATTAATTGTAGCATGAAAAACCACCTGATGTCAATGATGACGACGAAGAGCCGTCTGAATATGTTGAAATGACGAGGATTATGAGTACTGAGACATCAATTATTTATCCAAAATTTGATACTTGGATTCATTTGTTTTTTTGGTCTAGACGAAGAGTGCTTAACCACTAATTAATTGATATTTCTATACTATTATGGTTTAGTTGCTATCTTTAAACTGGACCACATATTTTCACCTAATCGATGGTTATAATATCTTAATTAAAGATCTAAAATTATATATCGTAATAGTTAAGATAAATCAAATTTAATGAATTCCATACGACGGTTTTTGCTATCTTCTATATATTGCAATAGTTTATCCGATGGTCAAAACGATGGCAGACCTATTTTTTCTTATCTTTATCAGAAATGGGGATTTGACACAACTTTTTTTGAGAATGAGCTGTTGGATCTCGAAAAATTGGGACTAGTAATGATAAAACAAGATAGACAGAGTAAAAGTATGTTTGAAAAAGACAAATTATTATTTTCCATTACAAAGAAGGGTAGAGCCGAAATTAGGGTTGTGCTTGTCGGCGGAGTTTTTGATCTTCTTCATGTAGGTCATATTCATACTTTAAAGTCAGCTAAATCCCTTGGAGACGTATTGGTTATAGTGGTGGCAACAGACACCACGGTAAGCAATGTAAAGAAGAATCGCAAAATCTATCATGACCAAAACAGTAGATTAGAATTGGTTTCTTCCATAAGGTTTGTAGATAAGGCTATTATAGGCACGAAAAAATCAATATATGATACTGTGGATTTTGTCAAGCCCGATATTATCGCATTAGGATATGATCAAACTCACGATGAAAAAGCAATTAAAAAAAGTTGTTTAGATAGGGGATTGCAACTTGATGTGGTTAGACTTTCCTCTCCTATACCTCAACTAAAGAGTTCAATGATCAAAAGTGAACTCGGAAGCTCATTTTACGATCTCTAGACCATAGAAGAATAGGATTTATGGATCTAATCTAATTTCTCATTTTGATGATAACACTATCGCCGTTTTTTAGATTGTATGTATCTTTGATGCTTTGTGGTCCAATGACTTCAATTAGGCTATTGTCATGATGGGTTCTTTCTAATAATAAAATATGCACTTCCTTTGCTTTATTATTTTCAAGATGCATGTCAGAATTGTAATTGCCTCTTACTTCTTGAAGTATCGTCGCTGCATAACATTTTACCCATCCGAAGGTTCTATCTTTATTTTTAAAACCTTCTATGTATATTGAGGGATGGTTTATCAGATCCCTTCTAGAATTAATATAGTGCTTGTCTTCCAACTTGACGTTTAGAGTGCCTGGAAACGGTTCATAACCCAATTTCCGTAAGAATTGCTTTTTGTATCCTTCAAGAGACATGTAGTATGCTCCTTCGCCCATTCCCGTGACTATCTTGCCTCTAAATTGTACCAGCTTATCGATAGGTTTCTCTATTGATTTCTTCAATAAATCATAAACGTCCCGAAGAACTTCAAAACCTGCTTCCGTCAATTTCATCCCAAATTTTTTATTATTTTTAACTCTTTCTATATAACTATCTCTCTCTAAATCCAATAATACTTTAGAGGCCGTCTGTTGTGACCGATTAATTATAAGGCTTATTTGACTGCTTGTAATTTCAAGGTAATTGTCTCTACCTCCATTTTCTAATAGATGAACTAAAACTAAAAAATGGAAATAGTTAAAGTTTTTATCTCTAACTATCATACGGAACTAGCTGCTGCTTATCGATGGGCTTATCAATCCAATCTCAGAAAATGTCTGAACTCTGACTGCTGGATTTGGTTTTTTCAAATTACTTGTCCTATGGCCAATTATGTATTTGATTCCTGATTTATTTGCCGCCTCAACCAGCCGTGGGGTTACTATCCCATCCAAGACCAACAAATTACCATCTTTCAAGTTTGAAATCTTTTTTAACATGTCTGATATTGGGGTTTTTATAATTTTCTTCATGGATTTGTCGAAAACTATTGCATTTAGAGTTTCGTTAATTTCTTGAAAAACTTTCTTTACTGTCGAGATTACTTCTTCGTCTTCCCTGGAAATTATGGGTGATTGTGGTGCAGATGATGGTATTTGTGATTTTAGTCCATTTAGAGAAGACGATTCCTGCTTTTGATAATTATTTCTATTTGACTCATTTGAATATTCTTTTTGATATTCAGCTCCTACAGAAGCTTCTTGTTCGTTCACAATCTTCAATCCATGCTCATTTCTATGACCATTTCTAATTTGTTGAACGTTAGAAGGAATACGAGATTGATTTTCACTTAACCTTTCTTTCATGAACTGCTCGACATCTTTGAGGATTTCGGAAATCTCTAAAGGTGTACATTCTTCCACTTCTCTACCTGGAGGGGCTCGATATACCTTATCGATCTCAACTAATCCTTGTAACTCTTTTAAAATAAGATCGCCAGCGCGATCCCCATCTATAAAAGCTACCGTTTTTTTTCCATCAGTTAATTTTAATATTGTCTCATCAATTTTTGCTCCTTCTATAGCTATTGAATTATCGTAACCGGCTCTGAGTAAATTAATTACATCTGCGCGACCTTCAACAAGTATTATCCAATCACTGTCAAATACCCCAACTCCACATGCTAATTGCGCTTTTCCAAACGTTGTTAATCTGCCTGGTTTGCTCGCATCGTATACATCTTTTAGCATTTCTTCGCCTTCGCTTATCGTCTTGGTTGCCCATTCCTGTACGATTTTTTTAGCCCTATCTACGATTACTTTTTTCTTGATGGCTCTAATGTCGTCGATACCTACTAGAAAAAATTTAGCTTGAAACGGCCCTACTTTATCAATACTCTCTATAGCTGCAGCAATTAATGCCGCTGTAGAGATATCCGTACTCATCGGAATTAAGGCATCGCCTCTGGCTGAGTTTGATTTTGTATCTACATTAACCTCAATCCTACCAACTTTAGATACCTTTTGTAATTCATTTAGGTTCATTTCAGGACCTAACAAACCTTCAGTCTGACCAAAAATGGCGCCAATGATATCTGCCTTCTCTACTAAGCCATCGACATCAAATTTAAGCTTTACATGGTATTTTACAATACCTGTGTTTGGCATCTTTACTACCTCGTTGTTATTTTTGTTAATCATATTTTGGTGATTAAGATAACTATAATAGCATGCCTTGATTAAGTTTTTTGTTTTTGAAAACCGTCACAGGCTGAATTAAACAATTTGCTTTCGGAATTTCGTATGCTAAAATATCATGGACAGAATAGACTCCTTTAATTTTCTTTCATGCTATCATAAAAAGACTTAAGTTCTTCAACATTTTTAACCCTTCCTTGAGTTATGTTCATGAGCCTTGCCCTATATTTTTGATTAATGTATCTTTGACCTAGTAAATTACAGATTTTCTGTGTCATTATCTCGCCACTTCGATCTAAATCCAATAAAATTATTAGTTTCTTGTAATTGGAACGAAATTTATCCACTAAATCTATTGGATTCTTGAAATTATGATACAGTCGGATATTGCCGCTGCACCCTAAGTATGCTAATGCCTCAAAATCTCTTTTGCCTTCAACCAGAATCAAAGATTCTTGGGTCGATTCACTATTAATCTGTTCTATAAAATCATCAATTTGTTTAATGATTTGTATCTTTTCGTTTCTGTCCATTATTATTAAAGATTCATGGGGATAAAGATTAGGAACCTACTCTCTTCATTTTTGATCCGCACTTTGGACATGCTGATTGATTATGCTTTGTACCACAGCTCATACAATAATAGCTAACGGAACTGCCGTTTCCCCCAAATACTGAACCGGCCATACCCATCTTCTTCATAGCTCTATTTCTGATATAGTAACTGAGCAATATGAAAACTACTATTATTACAGGTAGGGATAACGGAAAGGGAAGCAAGAATGATATTGCAAGACTTATACCTAATGATATACCAATCCACAATAATTGTTGTGACAAGAATTCTTTGTTATTGCCTATCACTATCTCTCAGATATATAATTAAGAAACATTATATATAAAATGTTTCCCATAGTAATTAAATCTAAAATTTAGTTGTATTCGGTATAATATTTGTACCTTTTTTCTACTTCCTTATTCTTACCTGTCTTCACTATATCGCTCTCCCTTTGGAGCAATTCTCTACAGTAGCGCTTGAACTTCATTCCCTCCTCTGTGTCGGGAAATTTGTCAAGGGAGTGCTCAAATTGTTTCATAAATTCTACAACGGTATTCCTAAATTCTTCTTTTGAAGGATGTTTATTTTTATTAACTTTAAACAAAGATACAGCCAGCTGTGATGCATAAATTTTTGCAACGTCTTCTGCTAGTCTATCCACTTCAAAATAGTCTGTCATCACTTTAAAACTGTGAATTAATTAATATATTTTATGAGCATAAATGAAATAGATTACAATAGAAAGATAAAAATGGGATGCATTGAAGAATTGCATTATGCCAATTACCGATGTAACAAAAAAGCAGATAGCTCAGCAGCGACGATTATTCTTTAAGATTTGTTTTGATTGTGGATCCAAAAACCCTATTGGAGGAAGTAGATGCAGAAAATGTCGGGGTAGCCACATGAGATTAAAAAATAGGACTTTGGGTGCTAAGAAATAATTTAACAGTAATTTAACCTTTTTATAATAATTTTTGGTTTTAAATAAGAAAACTTTAATTATCTTTTTAGATTCCTACACTGTGAGATAACATATAATATGAAGTATCCAAAGGTCGTTCTTACTGCTGATAGAACATTAATGTCTCCTTATAGAGGAATTTCACTCGCATCTTTTTTTGGATGTGCCCCTGCACTGGACCCGAATCGTAGTCATGATTCTATATGGTATAAAATTTTGGGCAATCAAGTTACTCCAAAGTTACTTTTTGATTTTATATGTAATCCAATTGCGAATTCCAATGGGTTAGCTGATTATGCTCCTTACGGGTTGAGAAAAGTTGAAGCGTCGTTGCTAAGAGATGGTTATACTAAAGAGGACGTTGTCGTAGCTCATCCTGACTATATTGATAAATTCATTGGTCCCGAAACACAATTCGTTGGCACATATGAAATGGATCCTCTTGGTATGGGACCAGTAACTATGACTTTTACATATGGTAGAAAACAAATGTCATATGCAGAGTTTTACAATCGTGATTTACATCATCGTATTAATGCCGCAAAACAAAGGAATGGAAGCAAGGCAAAAGTCGTAGTTGGCGCCTCTGGTACATGGCAGTATAATTATGATCCTGCAAAAATAGAAGAATATGGACTATATGCAATTGTAGAGGGTGATCTGGGAGGTATAGGTCCTGAAATTGATGGAGCTGGTGGAAGGTTTTTTGATTCACTTATTAACAATGAATTGGAAACTGCAAATCCATTCAAGAAATCTGAATTTAAGGTAGAAATTAAAGAATTTGATAGAAATGGTAGAAAATATCACGGTAGATTTATTCATTACTCCAAGGAGCCAAGCGTCGATGAGATTCCTGAAATAATAAATCCCAGTATGCATGGAATGGTCGAAGTAATGAGGGGATGTGGAAGAGGATGCAAATTCTGCGACGTAACCCTCAGGCCGTTACGTTATTACCCCGTAGAGAAAGTGCAAAAGGAAATTCAGGTCAACATGAAGTATGGGGGTTTAAAAAATGCATGGATACACAGCGACGATATTTTTGTGTATGGTCTTAATCCTCGAACTACAAAGAATATGCAGCCAAACCGTGAGGCCATAGAAGAGCTATTTAAAGGCATTATGGAAACAGGTGTTGAACACACTAATCCTACTCATGGAACTCTCGCAGGCGCCATTGCTGATGAGAAACTTATACCAAACGTTTCCAAAATAATCAAGGCTGGTCCTTCTAATCATATAGGGGTCCAGTGTGGCTTTGAAACCGGCAGTATTCGTTTAATAGGCAAATATGCTGATAGAAAACTTGCTCCCTTTAGGCCTTCTGAATGGCACTGGGTTGTTAAAGAAGGTGTAAAGACATTAAATGAAAATTATTGGGTGCCAGCCTTTACCCTTATTATGGGTTTAGACAACAATGAAAATGCAGACGACAGCTGGGAAACTATCCAACTTATCCATCAATTAGAAAAGGAGCAACCTGATTCTAAATTTACTGTAACACCTTTAACCTTTGTTCCGATCGGGCTATTGGAAAAGTCAGACTTTTTCGATATTGGAAATACAATGGACCCAGCAAAACTTGGAGTCATGTATAAAACTTGGCAACACAATTTCAAATATGCCATTCATAAGTTCATGCATAAGGTTGGCCAGAATGATCCGATAAAGAAAGTCTTCTTTGCAACCCTTGCGAGAACTTTAGGTGGTGTTCCACTTAGTGCAATGGAAAAATATGC
This sequence comes from Candidatus Nitrosocosmicus sp., assembly GCA_031177355.1. Lineage (GTDB taxonomy): Archaea > Thermoproteota > Nitrososphaeria > Nitrososphaerales > Nitrososphaeraceae > Nitrosocosmicus. Next base: position 99,254 of record JAPSGR010000001.1, read on the forward strand.
ACGTAAGAAGAGTCCAGAACACGAAAAAGTAATAGAAAAAATTAAGGCACAATATGCATAAACACACTTTTTTATCTAGTCATTTCTCCTTCCAAATCGTTTAACAAATTATCAAAGTCAGTATACACTTTTGTTTCTGGCATATGTTTTTCGAATTTCTCCTTCAATAATTTGTTTGAAAAAATAAAAACCTTATACATTTGCTGGGATTCATATTGTACTAAGGTTGAATAAAGAAATCTAATTGATGTTTCATTGTTTGAAACGATGACTATTACCGACTTTCCGCTTACTCGTTTATAGACCTTATTAATATAACGTTGTAAGTCAATATCAAAAAATGGATCTATGTAATTCTCAACGTTTCCTACGAGTACAGATTTTATCCCTTCCTTGTTTGTTAATATTTCTAGCATAATACAAATCGGAACTGAATCATCATCGCCTGAAATAATTATTATTTGAGAATCGCCATAGCGAGTATTGTTTAACCTAGTCAGATTTCCAAGAACTCTCACGGAATTTGAGAGATTACTACACAAATGGATCTTTTCGGTTTTTCCAATTTTGCCTCTGTTGAATAGCTCTAAAAATGTATTGAGAACTGGCAAATAGACATTGGAAACAATTTTTCTCAAATTAATATTGCGGTTAATCAAACTTAGAATAATATTTTCAGCTAATTCTTTTTTACCATCAAGTAAAGCTCCAATAAGTTTTTGTTGAACATCCAGAAAATTTTCATCTTTCGAATCCAAATTGGTTATCCCCGGATGTAAAAACCAAAAATTTACAGATCCGATTTTCTTTTTATTCAGGATTTTCTGAAAATATAAAATATCAAGATATTTGGATATTGTAATGCGATTCGTTCCTAATGTTTGAGCAATTTCGGTACTTGACATGGGATTATTATTTTGGAGAAGATCTATTACGTTTCGTTGGATATCTGCTAAACTATATTTCTTGTACATTAGTTACAATAGTCCACCTTTTGCTTACTATAAAATAAACGACTCTTTAATTTAAGAGTCTTTAAATTCTATTGCTAGTTCGTGTATTTTGTTATACCAGTTATCGGACTTTACTATGCTGCTTGCTGCCAGAATTCCGATGGCCCCCAGATCCAACGCGATCCGTACATCCTTAGGTGTATTGATTCCTGCACCACAAATCAATTTTGATTTTGTCCCGCTGGTCTCTAGGTAATATGCTGATTCTTTTATTAAAGATGGCTTTTCGGTAGAAATGGATCTATTAGTACCTATCAATTCTGGTGGCTCTATTGCAATGAAATCTGGTTCTAAATTGCTGACAACTTTTAGTTCATCAAGGTTTTTTGCACAAACTATTGAAATAAGTTGTAATGACCTCATTCTTTCTACTATCTTTGCTATAGTGTCTATGTCAATTGGATGTTCACTGTGATTTATTAATGAACCAACTCCTCCTGATGCCTTTACCATTTCAGGTATTGTAAAGCCGGTACTGGGTCCTATTTGCTTTAAATCTATATGCTGAGCTACGATTTCGATTCTAGTTTTTTTAACTATCCAAGCTAAAAGAACCTGTGGAGGAGATATCAAGATTCTTACATCTAAATTCCGGCAGACCTTCTCTGCTTCTTTGGCTATGATAACGGCTTTTTCGCCAGAGATTTCGCCATAGTTCTTTAAGTTTATAATAAAGGGTCCATTTCTATCTGTCATCCGATTTATTCCTGCCAGCTCATTTGAATTTTTCATTAAGTTTGGACATTCTGGCTTCATATCCTTTGTTGTATTCTAATTCGTCAGGAACTAGAGTCGCAGGATGAATAAATCCTTGAACCCTTAATACCATGGCACGTTCTGAAGCGAGCCTTCTTTGATAATCCCAATCCGCTGTTCCAAATCCATCGTGCGGGCCGGTGAGCTTTCCATTATGCATACTAAATAGTAGACAAGAGACAATAGGGATCGAGTAGTTTAAACTAGCAGGAGAATTCAGTGCAACGGGCATAAATGGCATATGATGACTTCCTCGTGTATTTCCTGCTACAATGTGGGGGTCATTAAAAGCACTACCTGCCTCCTCAGTAGCCGGAAAATTCTTTTGCGTTCTTACAATGGCAATTGGATCATCCTTGCCCACATATGTTCCTGCTATATTGTGAAGTCTATCTGTAGAGCATGATACTATCTGTTCGCCTTGATGAGATAAAATAGAATGTACGACATACCGACCAGGGTACATTAAAGCTGCTTCCAATTCGGGCTTATCATTCCATAACTGCAGATCAGCAATTTTTCCCGTCATTACATCCATTATTCTAAAAATAACGCCATGTGCAAGTTCTTCATTTATGATTAGACCAGTATTGCTCCTTGCGTCCACAAACATTCTCCAAAAGGGAAAATTGTAAGCCCCTGGCTCTGTCTTGTCGGCCGCAAAGACACAGAATACCTCGCTAGGTCTTTCCTCCATTTCTATTTCTGCCACTCCTGGCCCCATTCCTTTTACGTTTCCTGAGAACGAATCCTTAAGTAGATCCTGACCAGCACCATATAATCCCTGTTCTTTTGCTACTTTAGTTCCTTCAGTGAATGCATCCCATGCAAGCTGATGTATTTGTTTGTTATCCACCCCTAGGGTATGAGTCATGACAATATGTATATCGTCACCTGTGTAACCAATGTAATTGTCAATCAAAATGCCCTTGCCATTTTTAGTCACAAAGTCTTTTACAGTTTGTATTAATTTATCGCTTGGCCTGGTATGACCTCCAATTCCTCCTATGTCTGCTTTTATTGCTGAAACAGTGATCTTCATATACTTTTTTGGCTTGTATGAGGCTTAAAAATTTTTGTTTCAAGACTTGAATGACTACATTAACTCTTCTCAATAATTACTACTATTATTGGATTTAGATTAAATTCCAATTAATTGTAAACGTAACTGTTACCCTCTTTCAATTTCATGTCACTATTCTGTAAATAATATCGATATTTGTTGCCATAAAAAGTAACCAATAAATAGCCTTAGTTCCTCTTTACTATCATGCGAGACGCAAACTTAATCAAAATTATGATAGAGGAGAGAGCTTTAGTGAAGTTGATAAAGACAATAGGAGAAAAAGAATATTCTACAAGAGACCTTTTGAAGAAATTAGGTGCCTATGGGTATGGTCACAAATTGCTAATAAAAGCTGAAGATAAAGGATTGGTAGAAAGAAGTAACGTAAAAAATAAGACCTATAACAAACTCACAAAAGAAGGGAAGAAAATCATAAAATTAGCCAAAGAGATCGGAGTGTAAATGATAATTCAAAGATTGTTTAAATTTTTGTAAACAGATGCTCATTAAAGTATTATTTTAATTATTTTCAATTCATAAGAATTAAATTATTAATTATTCTACGGACGCCTATTAATGAATAAAGTGATCCTCGCTTTTTCAGGCGGTCTAGATACATCCGTTTGTGTAAGATATCTACAGAAGTTGCACAATCTTGATGTGATTACACTCACTGTGGATGTAGGACAAAATGATGATTTCAGAGAAATTGAGAATGCTTCTTCGGAGTTAGGTGCGATTGAGCATGTATATATTGATGCAAAACAAGAATTTCTCCGAGACTTTATAGTCCCATCCATCAAAGCAAATGCATTGTATCAACAAAAATATCCACTTGCAACTGCAATTTCTAGACCTTTGATTGCAAAAAAAGCCGTTGAACTTGCAAAAGAACATAATGCAGTGGCAATTTCTCACGGTTGTACTGGTAAAGGGAACGATCAAGTAAGGTTCGATATCACAATTCGTTCCCTTAATCCTAACCTGAATATCATAGCTCCTATAAGAGATATGAACCTGACAAGAGATAAGGAATTAGAATATGCAAATGAAAATGGAATTAAAATAGCGGAGGTAGCCAAAAAATATAGTATCGATGAAAATCTTTGGGGTAGAGCAATTGAAGGCGGCAGTTTGGAAAATTTGGAGAATGAACCACCAAGGGATGCTTTTAAATTTGTAAAACAGAACGATACTATTGCGACTTATGTCACTATTGGATTTGAGAAAGGAGTACCTATATCCCTAGATGGGAATAAAATGAATCTTGAAGATATTGTCCAAAAACTAAATGAAGTAGCGGGGTCGCATGGCGTTGGAATAATTGATCATATAGAGGACAGGGTTATAGGAATCAAGTCTCGTGAGGTGTATGAAGCCCCAGCAGCTTTGGTTTTGATAGAGGCACATCAGGATTTAGAAAAATTAGTTCTGACGAATCATGAACTTAGATTTAAATTTCATATCGACAATCAATGGGCTTGGATGGCCTACTCTGGTTTGTGGTTGGATCCACTGCTGGATGATTTGAATGCATTTATTGCCCAGACACAACAACGGGTTACGGGTGATATAAAGATTAAAATGCATAACGGGTCCTATCGTGTGGTGGGGAGAAAATCGACGTTTTCACTATACGATAATAGCACTGTTACATACATGTCAAAATCTAACTTTGACCAGAAGTTGGCTACAGGGTTTGTGACTCTTTGGGGCCTCCAATCTTCTGCAGCTAATGCAAAGATCTGGGAAAACAAGGAGTAAAAATGGTCAAATTAGATATATTATTTGATAAGTTGCGCTTTGAGGAGAAAGCATTATACAATACAGCTACAAAAAAAGGCCTTGATGTTCGGTTAGTTGATTCGCGGAATATTATTATTACTACGGATGATTTAAAATCTGATCATCGAGACTTTTCTGATATCATACTACAAAGAAGTATAAGTCATTTTCGAGGTCAATTCTTAACCTATTCTTTAGAACTTTGTGGTTATAATGTCCTCAATGATTCTAAAATAGGAGAAGTCTGCGGCAATAAGCTTTTAACCTCATTGATACTTGAAAAGAATAACATTCCAACTCCAAAATCTTTTTTTTCCTTTAACTCGGATTCAGCATTTGACTTCATTGATTCTGTAGACTTTAATAAGAATCCTGTTGTCTTTAAGCCGGTAATAGGTTCATGGGGTCGCGGCGTTTTTCCTATTAGAAATAAGGAAACAGGCAAAATAATTATTGAAATGAGACAAGAAAGTACTAGTCCTTTTTCAAATATTTTTTACTTTCAAGAACTAATACATAGGCCGCCTCGAGATATTAGGTGCATTGTTGTAGGAGATCATTTGGTTGCAGCAGTATACAGATATTCATCCGAAGATGAGTGGCGTACCAATGTCGCTAAAGGAGGCAAAGCTGAGTTCATCAAGGTAACGAACGAATTAGAGGACCTCGCCTTAAAAGCTGCTAGTGTAGTGGGGAAAGGGATTCTAGGGATAGATATGATGGAGGATAAAGATAGGGGATTAATGGTCCACGAGATTAATAATACTGTAGAATTCAGGGGGGCTAGCTTGGCTACTGGAATTGACGTGGCCGATATGATTATTGAATATGCAAAAAATAATAAGAAAAATTAGGAGATTCCTATGGAACAAAAGAAATTTAAATGAGGATTATTAGACGATTCATAAAGTATGAAATTATTTGTTGATAAATACTTTTTATTTGTATACACCATAAATATAGTCAAATTGGAGTATACTAAATGAAAGTTGGCGTGATAGGGGCTTCTGGATTCGTCGGCGGAGAATTGCTACGTCTGCTCGTTACGCATCCCGAGGTGGAAATATCTATGGTTACATCCAGACAAAAGGCCGGAGAATATGTCCACAGGATTCATCCTAGCTTAAAGAGTTTCATTAACTTAGCATTCTCTGATCTTAATATGAATAAATTGACAGATAGTTGTGATATTGTTTTTGTTTCGGTTCCTCATGGTAAATCTAATAAAATAGTCCATGATTTGTATACAAGGGGAGTAAAGATAATCGATCTCTCAGCCGACTTTAGGTTGAAAAACCCTGAAGATTATGTGAAATGGTATGGATGGGAGCATCCATATCCCGACATGCTATCTAAATCAGTTTATGGAGTTCCTGAATTTCATCGCGAAGAAATTAAAAGTGCACAATTGGTTGCCTGCCCAGGTTGCATGGCTGTTACTTCCCTTTTGGCTTTGAAACCCTTGATAGAAAACGATGTTCTTGATACAGATCATATAATAGTAGATAGTAAAATAGGGTCATCTGGTGCAGGTGGTCAGGCAGGATCAGCAACTCATCATGCAATGCGATATGGTGTCATAAGACCTTACAAACCTGCAAAGCATCGACATACAGGAGAAATCGAACAGGAATTAAGAATGCTAGGTAATAAAAAAATTCATGTGAGTATGACGCCGCACGCTGTAAACATGGTTCGTGGTATACTAACGACTAATCACGCATTTTTGAAAAAAAACCTTAGTGAATTAGAATTATGGAAGTTATATAGAAATGCTTATGGAAATGAGGTATTTATCAGACTCATCCGAGATAAGAATGGTATATATAAATTTCCTGATCCAAAATTTGTCATAGCATCAAACTTTTGTGACGTAGGTTTTGACCTGGACGAGGAAAACAACAGGATTGTAGCAATGTCCGCATCTGATAATTTAATGAAAGGCGCTGCAGGTTCTGCAGTTCAGAATCTCAACGTAATGACTGGATTCGATGAAATGACTGGACTAAGACATACTCCAGTAACGCCAGTATGATTGTAATTAAGATAGGGGGTAGTATCGTAGAGGGATTAAATCCTTCTATATTAGACGACTTCTCTGAATTAGTAAAGAAGGACAAATTGGTTATAGTTCACGGTGGGGGAAAAGATGTTACTGAAACTGCAAATAAAATGGGTAAAGAACAAAATTTTATTGTTTCCCCAGACGGGAAACGTAGTAGGTACACTGATAAAGAAACATCTATGATTTATACTATGGTAATGTCGGGTAAGATTAGTAAAAACATTACCGCATTGCTAGAAAGTAGGGGAATACTGTCTGTTGGGATAACGGGAATAGATGGCGAAATGATTCGAGCTGATAGAAAAAAGAAACTTCTAATTCTCAATGAGAAAGGAAGAAAGATGATTATCGAAGGAGGATATACTGGTAAGGTTTCACGAGTTAACCCTCATCTCATTAACACCTTATTGAATAACGGGTTCATTCCTGTAATTTCTCCTATTGCTCTAGGGGAAAATTATGAATTTTTGAATATCGATGGCGACAGAGCTGCTGCAAATGTTGCAGGAGCAGTAAATGCAGACGTAGTTATATTCATCACGAATGTTAAGGGATTAATGATAGAGGATACGTTGGTTACAAATCTATCACTTGAGAAGGCAAGAAATTTGCTCCCAAAAATTGGGCCTGGTATGGAAAAGAAAGTACTTGCCTGCACCGAAGCTTTATCAATGGGTGTGAAAAAAGCTATAATAGCCTCTGGATCAATACAAAATCCTATAAAGATGGCGTTAGAAAATAATGATTGCACAGTGATAACATGATGCAAAGTGTGGAAACAGAAGAGTCTTATGTAGGAAGCATATTTCAAAGATTTCCGGTTAATATTGTAAAAGGAAAAGGATGCAAAGTTTGGGATACCAGAGATAAGGAGTATCTCGATTGCATGGGAGGATATGGTGTAGCACTTGTTGGTCACTGTAATGATCGTGTTGTTAAAGCTATAACTGAACAGGCGCAGAATCTGATAACTTGTCACATGTCTGTATATAACGAAGTTCGATTTAGTTTCTTAAAGAAATTTAATAATATCTCTCCAAGGAACTTGCAAAAGTCCTTTTTTACTAATAGTGGAACCGAATCAGTTGAAGCAGCTTTAAAATTTGCGAGAAAATTTACTGGTAAAAGCGGTATCTTGGCCCTGAATGGTGGTTATCACGGAAAGACTTTTGGCTCGTTGTCAGTTACGTACAACGAAAAGTACCGAAAATCATTTTTGCCGTTACTCCCAGATGTAAAATTCGTATCGTATTCTGAGGCCGAAACAATTTTTGAAATTATTAATAACCCTGAGAATAATATTGGCACAGTTATAATTGAACCTATCCAAGGGGAAACTGGAATAATTATGCCTCCACCAAATTTTTTGAAAACCGTTCGGGAAACTTGTACTAATAATGACCTTATCCTCATTTTCGATGAAATTCAATCAGGTTTGGGGCGAACTGGAAAGATGTGGGCAGGACAACATTGGGAAGTAGAACCAGATATCATGTGTTTAGCCAAGGGAATTGCAGGGGGTGTTCCAATGGGATTGACAGTAATGAGGCCCAAGATTTTAGAGTGCCTTAAAGTCGGAGAACATTCATCAACTTTTGCAGGTAATCCACTAGCATGTGCGGCTGGATCTGCAACTATCGATGCGTTAACTGATGATGGTTTAGTCACAAATTCCGAGAAAATTGGTAAAATATTTAAAAATGGGTTACTAGATCTAAAAGAAAAGTACAAAATTATCCGGGACGTTAGAGGCCTTGGAATGATGTTGGGAGTAGAGATGAGGTTCGATGTTAAAGATATCCTTCTTGACGGTATTAAAAATGGAATCTTGTTGCTGTATTCTGGCAGAAATATATTAAGATTGTTGCCACCTCTAGTTATGAACGAAGCAGAAGTGAATGAATCTCTACGATTAATCGATATCTTAATAAGGAATGAGGAGAAAAGACGATTTGGCTGATACTAATTTAAACACAATTGATGAAAAAATAATAAGTATACTCAAAAACGATTCTAGAAAGCCATTTGTTGAAATCGCTAATTCAATTGGGATGTCTGAATCTGCAGTACGTCGTAGAGTTAAAAACCTACAAGATACAGGTGTTATAAAGAGATTCACAATCGAAATGGGGCCTTCTAACAAGACAAGTGCTATTACTTTAATTTCAGTTAGTTCAGTCGCAGACACTTCAAATGTTTCTAACCAGCTACTAAAATTAAAGGGTGTTGAGACAGTTTATGAAATTACAGGACAATATGATATTGCTACAGTTATAGTCGCTTCCACTATCCTAGAGATTAATTCCTATATTGATGAAATAAGAAAGATAGATGGGGTTTCTGATACCAATACTGTTATCATTTTAAGAACGCTGGGGAATGTTCGGTAAGTACGTAAATAACCCCTCTATCAATCGTCGGTATTGCTACACTACTGAATTAAACAATTGATTAGCCTGATCTTTCATCTACTCACATATTCTATGATTTTTTAACGAAAACAAGCATTAAATAATCGATTATAGTAATATTATACGACGGATGTCACTAAAAACAGATGACCCTAACTATTTTGCGCACTATTATAATGATTCGGATAAGGATAAAAAAAAGATTAGGATATTAGACTCGACTCTGAGGGAGGGAGAGCAGCATCCCGGGGTGTCTTTTTCTAATAAACAGAGAATCCAAATTGCGTGGATGTTAGATTCTTTTGGGGTAGATCAGATAGAGATTAGTCCTATAGTTTCAGAAGATCATCATGAAGCAACAAAGGTCATTATGAAGCAAGGTTTAACAGCCGATATTGTAGCCCATGTTAGGGCCATTAAGTCAGATGTTGACCGAGCTTTAGATTGCGATACTGATTGGGTTGCTACCTATATGGGAATATCTGATATCCATTTAGTAGCCAAACTCCGAATTTCTAGGGAGGAAGCAAAAATTCGTGCACTCGAAGTTGTAGATTATATAAAATCTCATGGTCTCAAATCCAGATTTACGATGGAAGATGCTAGCAGGACGGATCCTGAATATTTGTTAGAAATGTGTAAAGAAATGAATCAAAAGGGTATTGAAAGGATTAGTATTCCAGATACAGTAGGAATTATGCGACCACGCGGAATGTACAATTTGGTCAAATTGGTTCATGATCACATTGACAATTCAAAAACATCTCTTGACGTACATTGTCATAATGACGTTGGGTTGGCACTACCTAATGCTCTATCTGGTTGCGATGCTGGGGCTGACCAGATACACACTACTATTGATGGATTAGGCGAAAGGACTGGGATTCCATCTCTAGCTGAGACTGCTGTAGCTCTTAACCTAATATATAAGTCTAACAACAGCTTTCGACTACATATGTTAAAGGATCTATCGCGAACTATATCTGATTATACTAATATCCCGATTCATGAATCCAAACCACTGGTGGGCGACAGTTCTTATAAACATAAGGCAGGAACCCACTTGGCAGCTATATTGAGAAATCCTTCTGCTTATGAAATAATAGAACCTAAACAAGTAGGAAACAGACGTAAAATAGTATTTGGTGAATTATCAGGTAAGAATGGGTCAGCGTATTTGCTCTCCTTACTAGGTTTGGAATCTACCAAAGAAAATTCGGAATCCCTTGCTAGGGGTTTAAAAGAACTGCGAATGGGGGATATTTTGGAATTGTTTTTAGATGAAAAATTAGAGAGAAAAATACTTAATGAGGAATATGTGAAAAATAATAAGGATCAAGAAAATGTCAAAAGTTAATTGTAAGGAATGTGACGCAGAGATTCCCATTCCAGCCGACTCAATGCAAGGCGAAATAGTTACTTGTCCGGACTGTGGGGAAAGTTTTGAATTAGTTAAATCCGGCGAGGAATTCAATATCAAACCAGCACAAGTAGTTGGAGAGGATTGGGGACAATAAATATAGAGGAAGACAAATCTTCTCTCTATATCCTTTTTGATAATATCCGTTGGGAGGAGAAATCATTAATTGAAAAAGCTAAGGAAATGGAATGCGATTTAAAAACTATAGATTGCAAGGATCTTGTTCTGTTTCTAAATGAGGACTCTAACGGATTTAAAGATAGTATTGTTTTGCAAAGGTGTGTCAGTTATTTTAGAAGCTTACATTCAACTGCCGGATTAGAAGGATTAGGAGCCAAAATGATCAATTCATTATATACTGCTTTTATGTGTGGAAACAAACTCATTTCACATATCGAACTACAAAAAAATGACATTCAAACTCCGAATGCAATGTGTGCGTTTACCTCAGAATCTTCTTTAAATGGTCTTGAAAAATTTGGGTATCCAGCAGTAATCAAGCCCACTGTTGGTAGTTGGGGTAGATTAATAGGTCTTTTAACTGATAAGGAAGCAGCAAAGATAGTGTTAGAAGATAGAGAACACATGTTCCCGATATATCATATTAGTTATTTTGAAGAATTTATAAAACGCCCTCCAAGAGATATACGTGCAATTGTCGTAGGGGAAGAGGTCGTTGCTGCAATTTATCGGTATTCAGGAGATAGCGAGTGGAAGACCAATATGGCTTTAGGTGGTCATGCCTTACCCTGTCCCATCACAAAAGAGATTGAAGATATTTGTATTAAATCTGCGAAGATTTTTAAGGGTGATATAGTTGGAGTGGATCTTATGGAAAGCGAGAAGTATGGACTGGTTGTTCACGAGGTGAATAACACCACTGAATTTAAGAACACTGTAAAAGTTACCGGGGTAGACATTCCAGAATTAATTATCAATTATATGAAAAACATGTTAAAAAAGTAATAGTAAAAAATGGTCTCACCAAATTTTGCTATTGAACTTTTAAAAAATACGTTGGATATTTATACTCCATCAAGGTCAGAATCGCAACTCGCAAATTTTCTGAAGGATATTTGTATGGATCTTGGCTTTGAACAAGCTAATATTGACAGTGTAGGGAATATGGTGGCTATCAAAGGGAACGGTGATCCGATAATTCTTCTTTGTGGTCATATGGACACTGTTCCAGGTATAGTACCTGTCAGACACGAAGGTGATTATATGTATGGCCGTGGTGCCTCTGATGCGAAAGCACCTCTGGTATCTATGCTGTTAGCCGCTGCAGACGTTCCTAAACAGACGGGGACAATCGTCTTTGCAGCAGTAGTTGATGAGGAGGGTAACGCTACTGGTATAAAAAATCTTGTAAAGGATACTTCATTAAAACCTCATTATGCCATTTTCGGAGAGCCGAGTGGAATAGAAAATATTACAATCTCATATAAAGGCAGGCTTGAAATCCGTTTGATTTGTGAGGTAGACAATAGTGCCCATGCAAGCGCACCATGGCTAGCATTAAATGCCATAGATGAACTATATCATATATGGGATGAGCTTAAAAAAGTCTTTATACAGCAAGATTCTAAAAATCCCGTTAATAAAGCAGATCAAGTAAGTTTTAGTCTTACAGAAATAAATGGAGGCACTAGTCATAACGTTACACCTCAAAAATGCAGAATGACAATAGATATTAGGATTCCTACCAAAAAATCTTGCGACAGTGTTTTGGAATTCTTTGACGCTCAAGTAAAAGAGATTCAAGATCAATTACACGGTATACGAGTTAAATATAGGGTTGAAGATAAAACTGAACCCTTTGAAGCGAATATATCTTCTCCATTAGTTCGAGCTTTAGTTCTATCGGTGTTGGATCAGAGAAAGAAAAGGCCACTGTTGTTGAGAAAAACTGGAACGGGGGACATGAACATTTTAGGAAATGTGCTTAACATTCCCGTTGTAACATACGGACCAGGTGATCCTCACTCGTCACATACAGTTGATGAAAGAGTGTATCTGCCGGATTATCTTGCAGGAATAGAAGTTTACAAAAATGCTTTACTCCATATGGTACGACTACATAAGACCCTTCAAACAAAGTAATCTTGAATTTGCCATTTCTAGTGTAAAACTACGATAATTCATATACACTCAAATATTTAATAAATTAATTCTGATCAAGAATGCTTCACATAATTGGAATCGGCATATATGAGTTTGATTCATTATCTATGGGTTCCATAGAGATAATAAGGAATTGCGATTTCATTTACCTTGAAAGATTTACTGGTTTTATATCTGATGAATTCCTTCATAAATTAAAGGAAGAAATACTAAAAGATTCATGCAGTACTTATTCCACTCCAAGATCTGAACTAAAATTTGTAAAGCGTTGGTTTATAGAAGATGGAACAGAGATTCTTCAAAAAGCTAATAATTTTGATGTATGTATATTAGTATATGGTGATCCGTTAGTCGCCACTACATACAATGAATTAGTTGTAAGAGCTAAAAAACAATCAATTGGGGTGCGGATAATACATTCTTCGTCTGGAATTCTATCTTTGATTGGTGAATCTGGATTGCAACCATACAAATTCGGTAAAATGGTCACGATGATGGACGATCCCATGTCATCAATTACCGTATACAATACTATTTATGATAACATGTGTATCGGATTACACACATTAGTGCTTGCCGAATACAATAACGATGACGGGAAATCTGACTTTGAATCTAGTTCCAATCCATTCTTTTTACACCCCGGGAAGATTTTTGAGCTTTTATTAGAAAGAGAAAAAGAAATAAAGCTGATAAATTTCAGCCCTCAAACATTTGGTCTTGTAG
>JAPSGR010000083.1 GCA_031177355.1 Candidatus Nitrosocosmicus sp.
TTATAAAAGACACCTGGAGATACTTCTTTAATCTCAGAATCATCTGCAATAATTGTAAATTCTCTCAATGCCGTGCCATTTGGCAAGGCAGTAACTTGACCATAATTAAAATCACGAAGATACTTGGTAGGGTCGATGACAGCGTTATTTGAATTTCCTGAAATGGTAATTGGATCTAGAATATCCCCGTTGGTTTTAATAACAGGGTATCCTGGTGTATGACCACCAACTGACTTTGATACTTCAGAGGAATTCTGAGCCATTATACTAGTGTCCGAGTATAATGGATTATGATAATAGGTAGTCGCGATTACAGTTACTACCGCAATTATAAAAATAACTGGGATTAATGGCAAAACTATGCGCCTCAAATGTTCCATAATCTATATTCTTTAACCAAATTAATAAATGTTAGCCTAGGTTAAGTTATTAAGAGAGGATTAACATTAAGTCGCGTAACTTTAAAAGATGTATCATAAATTTTCTCAGTTGATCTTCTAATTAGAAGAATTATTTCGAAGAATAGATGGTTCAGAAGTGCAATCCGAATAACTAAATATTATAAACTTCAAACAAAAGAGGACTTTTTCTCCTGTATACCTCCTTTTAAATCATAGTAATAGTTTAGGCAGAAGCCTCTATTTCTCTGATGCTCAAATTCTTAAAATCAAAGGCTATATTATCTGACCTGAAAGTAGCAATTGGGCCTGAATTTGTTATAATATAGTCTTTACTTTTTCCGCAATTTGCGCTATTGAATTCTTCATCTGAACTATTAGCAAACCATCCACCCTGGTCTGTAACCTCGTTTACCTTTCTCCATTGATTTGTATTGTTGTCGTCAATGTATGACTCCATTTTAACCCCTGTGTCATTATCTATATTATACATGATTACTTTCCAACCAATCCATCTTCCAAGTAATGGAGAGTCAGTAGCTGGTGCAATTCCTTTTGAATTCGTATATCCTCCAGTATGCCAAATCTCCTTTTTCCAAAATGCTTCTCTTTTTAAAATATCGATGCTACCATTTAGTGCAGTACCAACACATGGATTTTCATTGCTATGCTCTCCACCTCGGGCTCTTAATGTCAAATCAGGCACGAGGGTGCTTGATTCACCCTCGCCAGCATTTTCTCCACCTCGGTTTGGTGCATCAGAATCGAAAATTGATCTAATTTTAAAATATCCTGTCATTTCTATATCCCTCCAAGGTTGCTCATTTTCAGGAGTGATTACATTCATTCTTATTTGAGTATTATTAATTAGCCAAGCTTCGTTATCTATAGCACTTCGTAGTATAGGTACGTCAGATGAAATGTCAAAAGATTCGTCTTCTATTGGATTTTGCATATTTACAAACCACTCTCTACCGTTTTCTTTAGTCGGATAGATTTCATCTACTCCAAATGGATCTTGTCCTTCTGGCATAATTACCCTTTGCGGCTCTAAAGGAACCTGTTCTTGTTCTTGTACTACAAAAAACTGATTAAAATAGTAAATTAATAAGATAATTGTTATAACAGTTAAACCTATAACAAATGCTAATTGAGGTCTTGTTATGTTCAACTCCATTACAATAGGGTTCGTGCTATTTTTAAACCTTCATTCAATTAACCTTATTTTATACACTATTTACTCTCATTCCTATTCCCGGTTCGACGACTACGACATTCGCCATTATTAATCTGTTAGTAGTTAGTGATTACAATTTATGTTAAGAGCAGAAATTCAGCAAATTATAAACAATATTGTTTATAAATTATATCTGCTATAACCAAGGTATATAGAATTGGATGACAAAGTGGACCCTGTTAGTCAATCGGATCCAAAAAGAAAAATTTTGTACCTGCTTAAAATATCAGGAAAAGCGGGGCTAGAGGATTTGTCTAAAATGATGAAACTTTCTAGGATGGGCGTGCACAAACATTTAGCTGACTTACAAGACAGAGGGCTTGTAGAAAGTACAGAATTTAGGAAGGGTGTAGGCAGACCAGTAATGCAGTATTCATTAACGAGCACGGGAAAGCTCACATTTCCGAAAGCCTATGGACAAATAGCCACATTTGCACTTGACTATATAGAGAAAAAAATTGGTAAATCTGCAGTTGATGCTGTTTTGAGAGAAAGACAGGCCGAATTATATGATAAATATAATACTTTACTAAAGGACTTGGATTTCAGTCAGAAGGTTATCGAACTCGCTAGACTGAGAGATGAGGAAGGCTATATGGCTGAATCTAAATGCTTTGATAAAAAAGGGGAACCTCATCTTTTGTTAGAATATAATTGCCCAATCATTATGATAGCCGAAAAACATTGGGAAGCATGTTTTATTGAGAAAGACTTATTTGAAAAAGTCTTGGACGCAGACGTAGAGACTACCCATAGAGCTGCTCGTGGCGATTCAATCTGTAGATTTCAAATAAAGAAAAAGAAAATAGACCTTTGAGACTGAATAAGTAGCAGTTTGTAGACAAGTTTAAATTAAATAATTAAGCCACAAAGATACTTGTATAATTTGTAAACTGATATGTTTATAAATTCATTGAAGTTAATAATCTACATGGGCATTAGTAATCATTATTCATCCAATGTTGATAACAATGGGCCAAGTGACCAGATACCATTGAAGGTATTGGGCGTGGGCTCGAGTATGAGAAAAGATTCGTTTGGAACTGAAACATTGAAAATTGTTCTTAAGAAGGTTGATGAATATGGTGCTCAAACTCAGTTGTTAAATTTGTTTGATAATCCTCTGCCAATTTATTCTCCTGACAATGATTTTAATACCTCTGCAATAAATCACGCAACAAAAATGGTTAATTGGGCTGATGCATTTGTTTTTGCAACTCCGGATTATCATGGCTCCATGGCGGGTTCTTTGAAAAATTTTTTGGATTATTTTTGGTCTGAATTTGCTGGAAAAACTTTTGGTTACCTTTGTTCATCGCATGAGAAGGGATTGACAGTTATGGATCAAATGCGAACTGCAATAAGGCAATGTTACGGATGGAGTTTACCGTATGGAGTATCTATAAACTCAAGTACCGACTTTGATAAAAGACGTCAGATCATAAACAAACAACTTGTTAAGCGGATTGATATTTTTGCTAGAGATTTAGTTGTTTATGGCACTTTAATAAACAGTCAATTTAAGAAGGACTTGAATTCGACTATTGAAAATTCTTATGCAGTTAGATACAGAAAGTAAAGAATGCGCGCGTGTAAAGATATTTGCCGCAAATTGCATATAATTTTTTTAATCCAACCACAGCAAGATGAAATAAAATTCTATTCTTAACAGGTAAATAAATTTGTCATTCCAGATAACATCAATAATAAAAGTTTATGACAACTTTACCTTTGTTAAAGGGTCCAGTGACTTCAATACCAAAAATTGATTCTATTTGAGATTGAACCGCGTCTGAAATAGTCAAATATTATGATATCAAAGTAATTTGAGATGTCCAGTTAACCTGTCAAGCTTTGCTGAAGAATCGGGGCCAAACCCGCAACATGTCATAGTGTTTGGTTCTATCTGCGTTTTGCCTGCGTCTCTGATGATAGTAGTAGCAATACCATACGCTTGGGCTTTTTTGATTATGTCGATTAGTTCATTTTCAGTTTGAACTTTTAGAATAGCCTTTTTTTGATTGCCATATCTAAACCAGTTGACTACTCGATCTGGATTTTCCCATACAACAGAGCTACAAGCATGTCCAACTTGACCAGCGATTTTTCCGACCCCCATTCCCAAATCCTTTCTTACCACTACCACAAATTTTATGTCTTCAGCACTGTTCAATATCTAAAAGTCTTGAAGAGAATTATTTAAACTAACTAACACCATCCTTTTGACGTTGAGATGTACTTTGTTACATTTTATGATAGTATAAAATAGAATATAATAAAGATTGATCTCTTGTGATTCAAAAATTACCTATATTAATCTATCAATCTGATTCATATTAATATACAAATGGGGAGTCGAACTATTGGAAATTTTCAAG
The DNA here is from genome assembly GCA_031177355.1 of Candidatus Nitrosocosmicus sp. GTDB lineage: Archaea > Thermoproteota > Nitrososphaeria > Nitrososphaerales > Nitrososphaeraceae > Nitrosocosmicus. The sequence continues at coordinate 4,014 of JAPSGR010000083.1, forward strand.
TTAAAATATATGATATTTAATAAAATCCATGACAAATGATTTTATGCACAAAGGTGTTTACATTTGATAAATAGATATTTTTGTTTATTTTTTTATATTAAATCCGTTAATAGTCGATTATGACTACAAATCCTAAATTCACAACAAAAAAAATTTCAAATATCTTAGTTGCAATAGACGGATCGGAAAATTCTTTTAGAGCTGCCGACTATGCGTTAGAACTTGCAAGGTTGTACACAGCCAAATTGTATGCTGTGACTGTATCTTTTATACCACCCCAGGAAGGTTTGACACAAAAGGAGGTTTTAAACGATGATAATGTTAAAGACAAGACAAATGGCTCACAGCATTCCCAAAGCTGGTTTGATGACTTTAATCAAAAAACTATAGCGGAAGGAATTGACTTTAAACCTCAGCTTATCAGTAGTACTAGACCCGTTGATTACGTGCTAATCGAATTTGCAGAAGAGACAGGTATAGATCTAATCGTAGTTGGTACTAGAGGAAAGACAGGATTTAAAAGATTGTTACTTGGAAGTACAGCTTCGTCTGTCGTTACTTATGCACACTGCCCTGTTTTGGTTGTGAAGTAGTTCTATTCAATAGGACGATATTTCATAATCTGTTTAATAACAGGTTGTGGATAATCAAATGAAAAGAAAAAATATATTATGATGTCAAAAGACTACTAAAAGTTTGAAATTTTTAATACGTCTGGGCCTTAATTTACATTCTATATTTCGCCTTTGACACTCTTTCTTAATATGAAACTAATCCTTCCATTTGGTTCTAGACGTGCAAACTTAATCTCACCTATAGTTTCAATTCCTGCAAGTCGCATTTCAATTTCAAATTCTTCCATATCCATTTTAGCTCTATTTAGACCATCTTTATTTAGTTCTCCATAGTCGACCAAAAGTATCGGTTTCGGTTCAATGGATTCTCTGAACCGTTTATTCTTTAAAGTTAAATAGTCAATGACTTTGAAAAAGATCACCGCTATTATTACCGCAACCATTGCTTGTGGAATTGAAATTTCGTTATAGATCATAGGGTCTCCAATCGCCGAGCCCAGTCCTACGACAATTAACAACCCAAATGGCGAAAGCTGTCCTATGCCTTTTCCTCCTAGCCATTTTACTATAACGAATACTAATGCGGCTATTATTGCGGTTCTTATTATCACCAGGAGTAAGGAGGAGGGATCTGGTAACAGTGCTTTTGTGATTAGATTTTCAGGTGTGTTCTCGCTACCTTCACCACCACTTCCACTTCCACTTCCACTTCCACTTCCACTTCCACTTCCACTTCCACTTCCCATACCGCTCTCTGATCCTCCACCTTCACCAGCCCCACTCTGTCCACTAGACTGTGCATATACTTCGATATTAGTTGTTGAAAAATAATTGTCGGGTAAAATCCAAGAACCCATGTACAAACTGGTATTGTTGTCTAATACATTGTTGGATTCGAAAACATGTCTATACTGAGTCTGTCTATTTTCATTATTGTCAAAGCTCTCGCTACTGAACTCTGACTTTAGTAATAAAATACTATTATCTAGCTGATAAATTTGATATCCTAGAAGGACAACAACAAAACCCAAAATGACAACGATTAATGGGATAACTATACTATTTTTCAAACTATCAAATTTCAGAACGTATAAGTGTTAAAGTTAGTGTTTAAATAGTCGAAAAAAAGAATTAGTAAATAAGATCATTAACAAACTATTATAAGAATTGAAGAGGTAATCCTCGACTTCGTTTTTCAGTAGCTTATTCCTTACCGGAACCGACTGACTCGTTTGAAACTTCATCTGTTAGTAAAGTAATAACAAAATTTTTCTCGATAATTTGGCCCAATCTGTGCACAATCAAATTAAAATAAATAA
>JAPSGR010000108.1 GCA_031177355.1 Candidatus Nitrosocosmicus sp.
ATGGTACCCTTCAGGGATTGTCTTTACACTCTCGCTCATTATTATCTAATTATCTAATTACCGTGATAAGTTTTATGAGTTACGATAAGACTATAGCTTCTCTTCTTACAAGAAAGGCATTAACAACAATCTTGTGTTTGTCCATTGTTAGACAGTTAATAAATCCTCATGAAAATTATCTCAATAAGATGTACTTTGGACATTTTTCACTGCATGCAAAGGACCATTGCCTGACTATCAATAATACAGTTAGCCGCCATCCTCATACTTGATAAGGAACCTCCTATGATAAACTCCATCGCTTGGGTTTGATTTATTGATGTTCCCTGAAAGCCCATTTTTAATAATGACAGCTGTATCTCTGCTAGGTTTATTTGATCAAGTGCTGCAGTTGTATCTCCTTTCATTAATAACTCATCGGCAGCTTTTAAATGAAATCTTGCTGATTCCATCATGGGAGCTGTCATATTTTCCGTGTCTGTAGTCTGAGCCGTGGCTGGATAAATGATCGAAGTAAACTCACTGTTTAATACTGATATTACAAAGCATATTAGGAATACCATAATCGTTACGAGGTATTTTTCGAAAGTGCTAGCCATATAATATCCACATAAGATAGCTTGTGGTTATAATATTTTTCTTTGCTATACAAATCAAAATCAGCATCTAGAAGATTGATTCTATACAATAATTGTAGCAGTCTCGGGTCTCAGAATTAGATAAGTTATCCTGTATGTATATATCCGTATTCTTCTAATAGAAAGCCGTTTATCATTCACCTGGTTGGATTATGGCTTTATCGTGGAACCTTGAGCTCAGCAATCTTTTTTATTCGTGTAAATCATAAAATCATAAAATCATAATGGTTTCTCTATGATTCATGATCATTGGTCTTATTTCCTGCCTTTAATTCTAATATGAAACAGTGTTTTTTCTATTAGATATGCTGGTAGGGCAATTAGAACAATCAATATGCATGAAACCAGCATATAAGTTCCTGCATCATGATGGCTATTTACAGAATACACACTGTAAATTGGATTTTCCAAAAGGACAAATACCAGGCCAGCAAATCCCATCATTCCAATTATCGTGAATAAAAGGGATATGCTAAATGATTCGCCAAGTGATCTTATTGCAAGAAAGCCAGCTGCCCCCACAGCTATAAATGAGACATGCTGTAATATATGAAGGGATTCATACAAAGATGCAAAATCAAATACCGAAGGAATATGCCAAAAAATCATGAGACCAACAGCAATTATAACCCATACTAGCCCGTGATTATTATTCACACCATAAATCTTTCTTAGAATCTTGGTCCAATAGCTAATAACTATTATTAATCTCGAATTGGGGACTACTTCGCAATATTTCGGTTCACGCTGAATATAATGATTATCTTTGAGATGGTCTTGATGCCGAGATGCCTTTTCATAAGATATGATAAACCTCAGAACAATTTCAGCAACTATAATCGAAAGAGCGCCAATTGCAAAAAATAAAGTATGTTCTAAAACCATATGGTTGGCCAAGTCTTGTTCAAATGTTTCAAGCAAAGATCCTTGAAGAGAAATTACAGTAAGTATTCCGAATACGACTATGAAAACAAACTCTCTGGTTTTATGTCCAACTTGGGATCTCTGGCTCTTCTTGGTAAACATTTTATCCCTCTTTTTGTTTCCCTTTCTCTTTTTTATTCTTATTATGTTCTTTAGTTCTTTGAGTCAAATTGTATATGCTAGGATTACTTTTCCACACATGACAATTCTATATAAAATATATGCAATAACAATTCCCACTCCATAATGAGTGGGATGGAAGGATGGCCCTAGTAATATTGGTGCTGTTATCATAATTATGATGATCCGTTAAGTTTGAGAGTGTTTTGTCCCGTCTTGTCTATTCTATCTAAAAGAGTCTCAGTTTCTTATTGTAGCGATTGAATTCTCCCCATGCTTCTACAGTTTAACCCTTTCGATGAAAGCAAATGACCAACCGAAAATGAAAAATAAAGGTAGAATATAAGTTGGTGTTATAAGACATCTTAGTAAAATATTAATTGTTATTGGAATAGTTTGTATAATAGCAGGATTAGTATTTGCAGCACAAAGTAAATCACTTGTAGGTCCTCAGTCTTCTTTTATGTATAGTAACCCAGAATGGACATTAAATGGATTTTTGATTTTAGGGGTAGGCTTGGTTATCTTATTCTCTGGTATTGCAATATGGGGTTATAAGAAGTTTGAATAAAAATTTCAGATAGTCAAATTGCTTTATTAAATACGTCAACCTACAGGGTTTTAGTGAACCCTCAATCCTTTCCTTGTTTGTACCACTAGGTTAATTAGAGGGTGAGTCTACTGATTACAAATTAAATGGGTTCTAACCTTTCATATTTATTTTGTGATGTATCTATTACGATATTCGCGTAAATCATTTTTGATCCCCTTAATTTTAATATCTCTGAATAATTGATTAACAACTACTTTAGTCCTAATTTGGGAAATTATTC
>JAPSGR010000109.1 GCA_031177355.1 Candidatus Nitrosocosmicus sp.
GATGGCCAAGGGCTCCGTTGAAGAAGCGGATATGTCACTTTCATCTACCAAGGGTTTTTTAGATAAATGATTCTCAATTAACATAGAAAAAGAGTCATTCAATTTTGAATTTTTAACGCCCAAGGATTCATTAATTGAATTAACTATGAATGGTAAATAATGCTTGTATAACCGCAATTTATTTTCAGCTTCTTTTAACTTTAATTCTTTACGTATCTGAGTACTTAATTTTCGATATAACTCTGAAAGACATGATTTCATGTAATATTTTAATTCGCCTTCTGAAGCGATACTTTCCTTTCCTGCGGTCTTGTAAGGTATTTTGGTAGAACAAATGTGAAAGAATATATGCAAAGGTAACACTTCGATGACTCTGTCTTTCTTTGATTCCTTATTCATCGAAAATTGCTCTTTAGCCTGCTTTTTAGTAATTCCCATCTTATTGATTTCAACTTCAGATATCACTTCTCTAGCGACATCCGAACCTTCGTCATATAATAATGGAATCTTATTAGCAAATCGATACATTTTAAACGAAGGAATATCGCCACCGTAAGCCAATCCGGTTTCGACAATTGTAGGTCTATTGTTTATGACACAAGTTCGTGATGTGTATGTTGTCAGAACTGGTTTGAGCACTTTGACCGAAAAATTAGATTTAGATACACTATTTTTGGAGGTAGTGGATAATTTCTCTTGTGGTTGAGGTTGTGGTTGCTGCGGTTGTGACTCGGACGGAAGAGGTCGTTCGTCGTTTGATAACATGTCATTTGTGACGTCTGTTTGTAATTCAGTAGGGACATGGGCCTCAACATTTTCAGATTCTAATTTATTAATTGGATTCTGAGATCCGACTTTCTCATTTGATACAGTATCATTACCCTTACCAGAAACTATAGTATATTCAGACATCATTCCTATAGTTAGAACATCCTCTCCTATAGGACTCAAATGATCAGTATTTGGGTTTTGGAATCGAGTTTTTTTACAAATGTTTACCACTTTTATAAGATCATGTTCACTGAAATTACTAGTGGTAGGTTTTATCGTAAGGCCGGCGTTTGTAACAATATCCTTAGCCTTTTCATATGAGAGCTTTTGAAAAGATGAGCTCAATATTTTAGGCAGTGACATTTTTTGAGTCTGGAACTTTGAAATGGCTTTTTTTAAGGTTTTGAGATCCATGTCGGAAGGGTGAGGTAATATTTCTTGTGCTGGCTGCGGCATTATCGAAGTTCGCCGGTCAAAATGAAATACGCCATCATCAGTTTCAAACGTTATAGATGCATATGGGTTTACGATACTTGTTTCAGAAACATATTCATAAATTTTACTCTTAGTTATAGGTACTAGTTTGGCTCTTAAGATAACTTCTATTTTAAAGCCAGACTTACTTTTGATATGAGCATCATGATTCTTTAGTAATTTTTTGGATAATACTATAGGTTTATTGGTTCCAATATCAGTCCGGAGTTCAAAAAAATACTCCTCAGACTCTTCAATGGATCTGTTCCATACTCTAATTGGAAAATCCGTATCCTTTGTAGAGAAAGCAGCAACCATTTTTAACCCAACACCAAAAAGTCCCCTTTGTTGCTTTTCCATATATTTAGCGGATGTTAAGAATGAGCAGACTGCAACAGGCAACTTTTCTGAGCTAATACCCGTTCCGTTATCTTCACAAGAAAGTAGCCACAGATCATTTGTCTGATCATGAATTTTTAGAGATACATTAATTGATGGCAGTATGGAAAAACTCTCACAAGAATCTAAAGAATTTTCTATTAGTTCTCTAATAGCCATATATAATATACGTTCACCAGTAAAGCCAGCGAGAGCGGAATTATCTACAAAAAATTCAGATTCTGCCTTCTTATTATAAATAATCTTGTGTTTTTCTAGTTTGCTGTTTGTTTGAGTATTTTTTTCTTCTTCTTCTTTATTAGTTGATTCACCTTTGCTAGAATCTAAAATAGCGGCGGCAGCGGCGGCAGAGGATTTAATCGGCATCAAATATAATAGATAATATCTTATTTGATTTAATCGTTATTCCATTCAAACAAGATAGTAGTCGTCGTCATAGTCATCTTCATCAGCAATTAAAAAGAGGTCTCAACAAAATACATCTGTTGTCGTTGTCAATCTATTTGTGACCCATATGGAGTAGAAGAATTTTTCAATTCCCTTATGCTGTGAGGAAGAATTTCCAAAAGGTAGCGTTTCTTATCTTTTTGAATCACTATATAGTCAGATCCCGTTCCAACAATGGTTGCGTTTAATAAATCCTTAATTTTCAAATAAAATCGTAATAGCAGTATGCAGCATACAACATATACATTTAGCATTATTTTTTTTGCGTTACCAGCAACTAAAAAGGTTAGAGCATATTTATGACTCAAATAGTAAAAATATTACACAAACATATAAGAATTCAAAACCCTAGACTTGAA
>JAPSGR010000084.1 GCA_031177355.1 Candidatus Nitrosocosmicus sp.
TATAATTTATGATAAGTAAAGATGTAAAAATAATTAGATGTGATATCAATAAAAGAATAATTCTTATGTAAGTTTATAATTATTTGATATAACCAAATTTAACTTCAATGATTATCTTGGGTGATAAGCAGAAGTTAAATTCATGAAATAGTGGGCTCTACTCTTTGAACCGTTAGAGCATGATTATCAGTAAAGGTGTTTGAAATAATTTCAGTGTTTTTTAATCGAATATCTGAAGCACTGATATTTAATGCAAGAGAGTTTGTAATATTGCCAGCCGCTGTTTCTTCTTCTAATTTATTCTTAATAAGGGAGATAGGATCTATTATTTCATCTGGATTGATATGAAATATAGCGGTAAAATTATCCATATTTCGATCTTTTGATGAGATTGAAAAGTCTGTTTTTAAATATAAGACTTCTTTGTTTAAGTTATCCAACGTGTTTACGGTATGTAATACATCTACATTGACTAAATTTCCAATTTCTGATGAATTAATTATCATATTAGCATTCTGATTATTCAGAAAATTGTTTACTAATAATCCGTCATCTATACTGATCTCTATTTTTACTATCCCTTCTACAAAATTATTTGATACGTTTGTGCTGTTATTTTTAATGTTGGTAGCATTATTCATGTATGCTTGAGAAAATGGAAATATTTTTGCACAATTGATATTTACAATGTTTTCTGAAGGGATGTTAAGAATGTTAAAGTTACTCTTATATTGTTGATTTACTGCAATAGATTTCCAAATTACTGTAATTGGAAAATCCTTTTTATTAAAAACTGTAATATCTGAATCATACTTTCCAGGTCTTAGTGGTCCACTATCATCACTTATTGAACCACAATTAAATCTAGCATAATAGTTCACCGTTTTATTGTCCGTCAATTTCTCTGATGAGTCTGATGGATTGGCGTTAGCATCCGTGGTGTCGGTCAAGGTCTGACCTAAGGCATTATCAAAAGATATGATGCCAATCATACCAGATAAAACAAGGAATTGAGTGATGAAAATAGCTAATAAAATACAGAGTTTATCGTGGACCATTTAACAAATAATTCTCGTTCCGTCGATATAATTTTTATTATAAACTTTAATAATAATTATATAGTCAAAAATTCCTACTTTATTATATGCGATTTATTTTATCTTTGATTATTATTTTTAGCTTGTTGTCTAGCCCATTGTTATCATTTTCTCTTATTTCGAAAAGTGCTTATGGTGATGGTCTTTTCATGGAACACCTATCTGCTTCCTTTGGTGATCGTACTGCTAATTTACTAATAAGAATGTCACCTCCAGTAGTCACTACAGAGACAATTCAAGATCAGGGTCAAAGACCTGAAATTCAATTTAGACTATATGAAAATCAATCGGATCAGAACTTTAAAGAAGTAACATATTTTATCACAATTGAAAAGGATGGAAAGACCTTGCTATCTGACTGGTTCTTTAATCCTAATGGAAACCTTACTATTCAGATGCAACCAAGAAACCAAAACCATATTTCAGTATATGGAGAGCTTGATCCCATAATGAATGCATATACTACTAGGGGCGATGATCCTGTAGTAGCTTCTGGACCTATATTTTTAGAAGGAGGATTGTATCACTTTATTGTTAGGATTGTGACTGTAGACTTTTCACGCACTATTCTTCCCGATGATCAACAACCTGTATTTGATGGCTGGCTTAGTGTTGGAGCCGCAGAGAATGCAACATTGGACGTACAAGGACAAGAAATTCCAATTAAGGTCCTTTCATACTATGATGAAATTAGGAATATTATCTACGACGAGACAGCAAATTCAATTAACTTTTCAATGCCATTTGATTACGATCCTAACAGACTAAATGATCCTACAAATACTGTGTTTATTCATCAGGAAGTAGAAGTTCCAAAACCTAGTCCATTATCTGCGGAAGGTGGTTATCAAGGATTTGCAAATGGCAAAGATGTTACAAATGTTCTTATGGTTGATGGAAATAATGAGACAAAGGATATAGTCCATTTCATGCTAGCAAAACCAGCAGTGCAGCAGATAGCAAATGAATATTTGAAAAACTCAAATAATAATACTGATGGGATAATGACATTTTCTTTAATTCCATCTAAAAATGGTTCAATGGCTATGGGTGGAGGAATGGCTATGAACCATACTATGCCTATGACAATGCCGATGTAACAGTCCCAACCCTGACCGCAACACTATGTGAATTGGGACAATTTTTCACTTCATTTTTCTTAGATTACTATAACCTATCTATAGAGTGTAATAACGATCAATTTGATACAAATAACATTTTATATTATGTATTTATTTAAAAGCTAAATTTGGGTGATCGATATTCATTTTCTTCTTTTTTGCTCATTATGTTGACGTTTATCGTTACCTTTTTCATGACACTGGCAATTGATTTTCTACCTTTTTCTTCGCCTATTTATTCATCTGGTTTTGAAATAAACATTCCTATTGAAAGATTTTTTAAAATAGCTCATGGACTTGCACATGATGATCTATTACTTTCAGTTAGTCCCGAATCAATGGTAATTTCTGAAAACAATAACCTTCCTCCAATCAATAATTCTAATACATTTTTTACCAAAGGGTTGCTATCGACTGTATTAAGCCCTGATCTTGGTTATTTGAACAAAAGTATGACGGGAGAACTATCTCAACAACAACAACAACAGCAGCAGCAGAAACAGAACCATCAAAATGGTTCCCAAAATCTAACTGTTCAGACCAATTTGTTTTATCTTTATCCTCGACTTGTATCTGGGTCTTGGGCTCTTAGTGTGTCAAAAGGAGTAGTCACTGATTTTCAAGCTGATTTTAAGTTAATTACTATAGACGGCCTCGATAAACATTTTGTTCAAATATTGAATTTTCGAAATACCAATGATTCTTACGTAATATTTGACCAATTTTCTAATACTACTATAAACGGATTTGCCGACATCAAAATTGATAACGAGATATTTCAGAAAGACTTTCCAATGACAATTCAAATCTTTAAGATAAATACTGTTGCTTTGGATATTAAAGATGAAGTTGTGGCTAACATCTTTTACAATAATGATTTATTGGGGATTACAGATTCCTTTAAAAATTTCAAAAATGATGAACTACTAATAATTGATGAAGACGATAATGATAGTTAACTATTGTTGCTGTCTAAAGTAGACTGTAACAGTCCAATTATTTAATATATCTGAAAGTTGTTATAATAGAATATGGGAGAAAAAAAGAATAGTGAAAGGATAAAAGACGAAGATGTCATAAATGCTCTTTCAAACGAAAGTCCTGAGCTTGCAACAGAAGCAGCTGCTGCAACAACAACAACAGCAGAAGACCTTGAATCAAAGCCCATCCCTACGTTGATTGATGATTTAGATATCCAAGATATTCCAGGCATTGGGCCTACCACTGCCAAAAAATTGAGAGATGCAGGCATATTAACAGTAATGGACCTTGCGGTTGCATCTTCCGAAGAATTGTCTGTAGAGATCAATTCTTCAAAAGAGAGTGCGGCTGCATTTATTATAGCATCTCAACAATTATTGCGTGATTCTAACCTTTTAGACAAAGAATTTGTGACAGCAGATGTAGCCCTTGAAAAAAGGAAATCTATGTTGCGATGTACGACTGGATCAAAAGCATTGGACAAGCTTTTGCTTGGAGGCATAGAAACTCAAGCTGTTACTGAATTTTATGGAGAATTCGGATCTGGAAAATCCCAAATTTGTCATACGCTTTGTGTGACAGCATCTCAGCCCGTTGAGAATGGGGGGTTTGGAAGTGGTTCAATTTATATAGACACCGAAGGAACATTCAGACCTGAAAGAATTGATCAAATAGCAATCTCTAGAGGCCTTGATCCAACAAGTGTTTTGAAAAGCATTGCAGTTTGTAAAGTATACAATAGCTCTCACCTTGAATTAATTATTAAAGATCTTGGAAAATACATTAATGATTTCAAAGCAAGGCTAGTCATAATAGATAGTATTATATCCTTACATAGAGCAGAGTTTGCAGGAAGAGGTACCCTTGCTGATAGACAGCAACGATTGAATTCAATGTTACACAAAATTATCCGATTAGCTGAAATTTATAATATATCTGTGGTAATAACCAATCAGGTTCAATCTTCGCCAGATACATTTTTTGGTGATCCTACAAAAGCTGCTGGAGGAAATGTTCTAGGCCATGCTTCGACATACAGAATATATCTCAGAAAATCAGGTGAAAACAGAACTGCCAAGATGATCGATTCACCTTACCATCCATATTCAGACACTAAATTTACTGTGACTGAGAGAGGTGTAGATGATCTAGAAGAGGAAACGAGTTCTAAGAGAGGAAAATAAGTACTCCAAATATTTTTTATCTAGTTTTCTAGGCTTTATTTATTCGATCAGTTGGAATGATAAATAGGATAAAAAGAGTATAATGAAGTAGATTATCAATCTAATTAATATTAATAAAATCTTTAGAAGTTAGTAGTTTAGTTTACAAATAGATGTATTGAATCCGCCAAAAACTGACATCTAATTTGCGTGCCTACCAAAGTGTTGGAAGCTTACACCAATCTATCAACATTTTTACCTTTTTGTTGTCGGCATTAAACATTCAGTTAATAAAAATTCTCAATATTGGTTTTTTGTGTCTCTTAAATCATTAACAAATAAGACTTTTAATAATAACAGACTATTTTTGCATTGGACTATTCTATAATTCAAGTAATATTTAAATTTCAAAATCTTTTTTAATATGTTCAATTAATATATAATACCAATTCCTTAGTCAAAAGATATTGTACATAAGGTCTTACTTTCCATTTGTAAGACCTTATGAAGATTACACTTTGAAATTTAACCCGTCAGACGTTGGCTGACTTACTTCAAAGTTAAGAATATTGCTTGTGATATTTAATATATTATTGCCTCGGCGGTTTAACAAATAATGTGTGATGTAGTATTAAGAGGAAAAATGTCCAATGAAATGATTTAGAACCATCTTCTCAAATATATAGATAAGATAGCTAATTTTTTGTAATCTCCTATAATGATAGTAGCTCTTCTACATCAATATAATACAGTTGATACAATGAATTTACAACATTGATTTGTAAATTTAAATTGTTACTCTTACATTATTAGTTGTTTGGACTTTAATTTTATAAAGCATAGATTTATAGAAATGATTGAAATTTTTCTGCTAATTTAAATAAATTGAAAAATAGATAAAATTGCTATTAATCAAAACTAAAGTCTATTCCGCTATCTCTTATAGTGTCTTCAACGTCATCCATTATGTCGCCTCCGCTGTCATCATTATCGTCATTGTTATCTTCCTCATCATTTCTATTACTATCGTCCTCTTCCTCATCATTTCTATTACTATCGTCCTCTTCGTTTCTCTCCTCCTCTACCTCTTCTTCGTTTCTCTCTTCTTCTACCTCCTCTACCTCTTCTTCGTCATCAGTAGTAGCGACTTCTGTATCTTGAGCCAATATTGCCGCTGTTGGAGTGGTAGATCCAATTGCTTGGCCTGGAGTACCACTTACAGCTGTACAGCACACAGGTCCATTACCTGTATCTTGATTGAATTGTTGAATTTGGGCAACCGGCATTATTGCATTGGTTGCTAATGTTGAATTGCCTGTAGCACTTCCATTTCCAT
>JAPSGR010000022.1 GCA_031177355.1 Candidatus Nitrosocosmicus sp.
AAATTGGCATATTGGGCTCTCGGCCTGTTTAGGACTATTTGTAGCTTTCATAATATTTCACTTTTATTAGCGTATAGAAACCCATTTCATATTCCCATTTTATAACAAAATCTCATTTTATGATTCGCCTAGGTTAGCAGGTTAATGTCGTCGTCGACAGCAGCAGCAGCAGTATGAGTCAGCCCTAGTTTGAGCCTCAATTAGTATAGTCAATTCTCTTACTCCTTTACGCAGGGTACACTCCATCCAACGGATGTTTAATAAGGTAAAATGTTAATGTGCCATCCATCTTCATAGAATCGTATCAGACCTACGCCCATCAAGCATTGCATTAAGTCATCGGGTGGTCTTTTTGTAAAGTTATATTCTAAATCATTATAAAAGATGTACTTGTCCTCTGTACAATCAGGTTTACTATCATCCTTTTCAGTTTCTTTATAAGTTTGAAACAAGAGACTTCTAAAAGCCTTTTATCACCCTATCAGAAATAGAGTTTGTAATAATTCTATAGAAGAATTTATTATATAATTGTATATTGGATGTCTTTTCAAGAAGTAATATATCGCACACTATATGCTAATAATATCAGAATAACATTATTGTTAAATGGATCTCGGTGCTGAAATTATTTTCTTTGATGATGAAGTTCCAGTGAAGTTTATCAAAAAAAGAAACTGGTGGAAAATGAGCATTATGTAATAATGTAGTTTGATTGAATCGGTTGATCTCATGGCCAGCAACGCTTTAGAAGTTGATGAGAATGATATTAAGATTTATGGCTCAGAAGAAATTAACAGTGTGAAATGACATGACAACTCCAAAGTCAGAATTCTTTTTATCAACCAATTAATCCAGTTCAAGTAATAGCTTAGATGTCTTAAGTCGCAAAAAAAATATTTGACAATTTCCATTTCGAAATTATATGCAACTGTTTATGATCAACTTCCCCTTGGTATATTGTTTAATAGCAATATTTCAATCCCCATAGGTCAATGTCCAGTTAAAAACTATAGTGAATAACTGTTCCATCTCATTGAAACAAATGAATTGACCCGGCAAAGTTCATAAGTCATACTTTGGACCTCAGAGACGGATTATGAGGATAGGCAGACTTTAATAACAAAGAAAATGTAATGAAAATCATATTAAAACCCATAGAGATTTCGCCGGAAATTCATTTTAATAAGTTTAGATTAAGAGAATGGTAAAACACTCATTGTTTCACATTAATCATTATTCTATAATTTTATGAATATATTATAATCAATCATTCAACATGTACATTTATTTTAATATATCTTAATGCTCATTATAACCGTTGACTATGGTCTTGGTACAGACAAAATTATATGAAGGAAAAAAGGTTTCGTCGCAGAGACTAAGCCCAAATCTGAAACAAAATCTATTACATTCAGTTCAGAAAAAATATTTTTTGTTATGTAGACACTGTTACTGGATGACATCTACTCTGCCTTATTTATTGGAGAATAATTTGATCAATCATATATGCAGTTGCCCTGTTTGTAGTAAGGAATTAGACAAGTTTACGATTTCCTAGTATGCAATAAGGTAAGTGTATACAATGAGTTTAACAAGAAACAGTAACGCTACAAGGTCTCCCAAATTACAAGGAACGATAGTGGAAAACATCTTGTTATTACTATGTAAGAAGGAACGTAGTATTGATGAACTTCTATCTGCAATTGAATTACTAATTCAGGTAACACGTAAACATCTTAAAAAGCATTTGGTTTATTTGATTGACTATGGACTAATTACATACAACGGTCAAAGAAAAATACTTCTAATTGAAGAGGAAGGATACGAGTTGCTAGACAAAATTAATAATGAAAAAATTGTAGAAATGATAGATAGTGAAGATATCATAATCACAATAGAAAAAGAGTCAAGTGATTATCTGAAATGCAATAGATAATTACTAAAACTCATCGATATTATAACATTGTATAAATGGGTCTAAAGGTTAGATCATTAAAATAAAATGATGCTTGGCAATCCATTCTGAAATTTAAATGACGATTTCATCTGTTGAATTTGTGGAATAACTTCCAATGCATGCTATTGAGGACTCATGAAGACAAAATGATATAGATATCCTTGATTTATAGAAAATGAGTCCACATCATATGTTCAAGTTTTGAGTTAAAAAACTACTTCCCTCGAAGGTATGCCATCTAACTCGGTAAGTTTATTTTCAATCAAATTAACATCCAAACCATTGTATATAGAAGATGGCCCGTCAATGAATTAACCTTTTCTGCTACCAAATCATCAAAAAATAGAGATGAACTAATGTTTTCTACTACTTAGTAATTGTCAGATATCACTTACAGAAATATTAAAGATGACTTGATTTAAAGGAAATACAATTTCACTTTTTGGTCTAAAAACTACCTCGGTAGTTTCTCCATAGTAAGGAAAGGAGGATTTTTTTGGTGCTATCTCCCAGTCTGATGGATATAGTAGCTCACGTGTTTTCTGAATCAACAAATAAATCTGTAGCCCTTTTATTTGAGCTTTATTCGGTTGCAAACACCTAAAGAAGTAAGGTGAAAAAGATCAAAAAAAGCAAATGATATGCTAATAGAAATAAAAACTGACGTATTACTTTGTATTAGATATTAAGGAATTACTGATTCAAGTTTATCCCATTCATTGGTTATTAATTCATAGTCGCTAATTGTTATTGAATCCTTAAATGGAATTTAGCATCCTTACTTTTTCAAATACCCATTTGTATATTTTCCATAATAATTTGAATAATGTGTTCAACTTATTTTTTATCTTTTTATTGATTTGGCATCAAATAATATGTACAAAAAAATAGATTTTAGTCTTGTGCCAATGCATTGTTTCCACTATTTATTTGATTTTGGAAACTAACATTGTCACAAGATACGATTGCATCTTCACCGGATACACATTGTGCATTTTGTTCGTTCTCTTGCTCTTGGCCTATGCCTTGGTTAGAGCTATTTCCGCCGTCGTCATCGTCATCACCACCGCTTTGAGCTGCTGCGTTGTTACCAGAGTTTTCTTGGTTTTGAACGCTTATATTATTGCAAGAATTACCCAGGCTACCTCCTGAAACACATTGAGAGTTTTGACGTGAAGATTGAGACTGACCTATGCCTTGGTTAGAGCTATTTCCGTCGTCGTCATCGTCATCGTCATCACCACCGCTTTGAGCTGCTGCGTTGTTACCAGAGTTTTCTTGGTTTTGAACGCTTATATTATTGCAAGAGTCGTTTGTGTCACCTCCTGAAACACATTGAGAGTTTTGACGTGAAGATTGAGACTGACCTATGCCTTGGTTAGAGCTATTTCCGTTGCCATTATCATTATCGTCATCGTGGTCATCGTCATCATCTATTGATTTTGAACCAAAGTCACCATCATAATCCTCCCCATAATGCACTCTTAGATTCTTATCACATGCTTCTTCATTATCTTCATAGTAATCTTCATCATCTTTACATTGATCGCTATCTACGCCATAGTGTGCAAATGCACTCTCGAAATTTGATGTGGTGGGCCCAAATGTCATTAATGCAGCAAATACTGCTACAACTAATACTGAAGTTAATTTTGTGTCAATTGACTTGAACATTTTATTCTTGATTTCCTTTGCTATAATATACGATATAATAATTTTTGAATATACTTTGCAAATTTAATTCTAGTTAAAATTTTCATAACAATTTTCTGTAATTTTTTTATCATACATTATTGACTGTCAAACAATACGTAAGAATTATTTGCAATTGTAATAACTCGAATTACAATGTGTAAAAACGAGTAAATTACTTTATTTGGAGAGAATGGAGATTTGATTTTAGCATATTAATCTATTTCTATGTTAAAAAGTAGTATTAGAAGTGAATATTTAATATTAAATTAGAAAGAATGTAATGCTGATTGATTCATTGTGGTTCATGAATACCGTGATCGGATATTCATCAGGAAGGACACTCTCTTGAAACTTTGCGAATATGTCGAAATTAATCAAAGTAAACTCTTGAGCTATTGTGGATTGAATAATGTAAAACATAAAGAGATTTTGGATGACATGGTCAATAAAGAATAACACCAATAAAAATTTGGTTTTAAATCATTTGAGTTAATTAAAAATAAAAATATCCATTTGTGTCATACGACAATTTTGATGCTAAATTAGGCTAATAAGTTATACAATCATTATTATCCGATGCCATTATTATAGTGACGTTCTAAATAATCTTTAATAAGGTATTAATATTATAATAAATCAATTTATTTATTTATTTTGACCTTGCAGTTTGTTAATTATAGTTATTGTAACATTCCTTACAATTTCATCTTATATGGAAGAATGAACAAATTATGATGAATATGATTTGCTCATCTCTTAGTATGTATTTTAATTTTAATTCGCTTTCTAATTTCTTTGAGGTAAGGCGCTTGACTAATGATTTCTAGTTTCATTATTTGGTTTTTCTTATTCATTTACATAATCTATTTCCTGTATTTATATGTATTACGCAGCGTATTTTTTTATAATATTGTCAATAAAAATGAATAGCTAACCAAATAATCTTATGCATAAAAAACTAGTGACCTTTGGGTTCTAATACTGTATTATAGAAATCGAATAGATATTAATCATTAATGAGCTTATTGTTGAATGAACATCTTGTTCACCTAGGATGTCTCAATACCATCCAATTGGTGGGAGCGGATCTAAATTCATATATTAACCAAATTCTCCAAATTTCCCTTAATTTTATTTAACGTGCGAAATATCTGTTTAGTGTCGTCATATTCCGTTACAATCTTTTTGTATGATAGTTTTAGATCATTTTGTATTTTTTGATTAATAGAAATTTCATCATCGTTACTCGCCAAATAAATTTCCAATCCCAAATCCTTATTAACTAGCTTTACACAATCATGATTCGAAATATTATCTGAAACATAAGGTTCGAAATATAGATTGAATGGCTTAAACTTGTTGTCCTCAGAGGTATATAATATAGTTATTCCCATTTCGTCCTACTTTTATTTCTCTAATTACTTATAAAAGCTACTCGAATATTAATTACCATGTAGAAGTTTTGAAGTTATATAACATTATTAAATTTATGTTGTAACAAGAAAATCGGGTTAATAAATAATTAAATATAATAGTAAACAGAAAATACAATGCGCTCATCAATGATCTTTTTATAAACAATCATCCACGTTAGTTTTGTAAAAATTGTAGAATTAATATGACAAATTTATTTTTGATTATTCTAAAGAGTAAATGAGAATATGAGTGAAATGAACTACTAATGCATGTTATTGCTAGAACAGTATCACTAGGTTTGCAAATAACTCCGAAGAGTTAAAGAGTGGTTACCTTATTAGAGGATCATACTTGATCCTTATAAGATCGTAAATATTTATTAAGCATTGTAGTTATGCTGACTATTTGTTGTCGTTTGTTCCATCCTTCAACGTGTTTACTCCAATAGGATCAAGATGACCGCCCACTCAGAGTTATACCAATACAATTTTGAACTACTCGAGCATAAGAAAAATTTAATACGATATAAAAATTATAATATGGAGAAAAAATTTTTTAAATGGCTTTTTCCTTACGTGTAGACGATTTTGATTTAGTCTTTGCTGCCACTTTTTTTATCACAGGATCACTACTGTTGGTTTCAATTTTTTCAGGTGTTGCTTTTGTTGCTTTTGTTGCTTTTGTTGCTTTTGTTGCTTTTGTTGCTTTTGTTGCTTTTGTTGCTTTTGTTGCTTTAGTTACACTTTTTTTAGGTGTTGCTTTTGTTGCTTTAGTTACACTTTTTTTAGGTGTTGCTTTTGTTGCTTTTTGTTTTTTATCCAATAATCAATCTATTATAGGGTATTAAATAAATTTATTGGCTCTCATTTGAATTCAAATGCAAATTAAATGTAGTAACGATCTAAAAAGGCGTTAAAAGAGATATTGACTCGTTTATAAAAAAAACAATATTTTGTGAAATAAAATATTGGTAAAATCTCTAGTAATTGGTTACTTATGAAATATGATATGATGCATTATTCTCAGTCATGCTGGTCTGTATCCCCATGAAATATCAAAAATTTGTCAGGAAAATTAACTAAAATATCAAATATAATATCTAATTCTCATAGTATCATTTAAGATAAGAATTCTATACTAAGTTAAAGCATGTTTTTGTAATAGAGTAGAATAAGATATAGTAATGAAAGTAATTGAACCTATTGCAATATGGATATTTAAAAAATTTATAAACTAAAAACAATGGATTTCTAGTTTGTGAAAATAAATATAAGTAGTAGAAAATGCGAAGATAATATTCTTTACTTAAAAGAGGAAGCAGTTATTGAAACTAAGTAGAGTCGATTATATATAATGAAACTTTACATAATATCTTTGAGTTGATCATATTACTCAATATATAGCACTGAAACACGCTAATTATTGAGAATTAATTTACCATAATATTATATTATAAATATTACTGTTTTCTAACTGTAAAAAAACAGTAATTAATCAAGAAAATGATATGATATTTAACAGCATGCAAGTTCTTGATCTAATGCAATTAATTCAGGGGTTAGACTACTCTGCAATATTTCTGTTGACCTTTGTTTCTGCAATCTTAATTGTTGTTCCAATTCCCTATTTTCCCGTTCTCATGACTGCCGTTTTGGTTACAGATTTGAATCCAAATTTAATAATCTTGTATGGAGCATTAGGTGCTGTAACTGCGAAATCAATAGTGTATATGATAAGTTACTACGGTACAAATATCGGTAACTTGAAGAGAAACTTTAATGCAAAAGATTATCCAGAGACATTTAGAATCCTGAAAAAGTATGGAGGTGTAGCGATATTTTTAGCTGGTATTACACCCATTCCGGATAACATAATCTTCATCCCATTCGGAATGTATAAGTATAATCCCATAAAGTTTATGCTTATAACATTTTTCTCAAAATTACTTTTAAACGTAATAGTTGTATGGGGGACACTAATACTTGGTAAACCAATAATAGGCAATTTCGCAGAAATGTCATTGGATATGAACACTTTAATTGGTACAATCATAATTTCAGTAATTGTATTTAGTATTCTATTCGTATTCTTTTTAAAAATCAAATGGGCCATCCTTTTAGAGAAATTTTTTATGAGAATCAAAAAACTGCGTAAAAATAAAACATGAGTCGATTGATCAAATATTGCTCAAGACGTCATCAAATGTATAAAGAAATAAAATATGTACTTAATTGAGAGTAAGATTATTATGAATATCTTCAAGACTATCATACATGGTTGTCTTTACTTATTCTAATGTGAATGAAGTTTCCAAAGCAGAAATCGTAATTATAGGTGTACCGGATGAAAAGAAATCTCATTCGAAAAGAAAAGGCACAAGCAAAGGTCCAGATGTCCTCAGAATGATAAGTAATGAATCAAATTTTTTTGAAAGAGGAGGTAAAATTATTCCTATTTGTCCAATGCGTGGCAATATAGTTGGAAAATATATTTTTGACTATGGCAATGTGAAAAAGGAGGAGTTGTATAGAATAATATTTCATTTAATTTCAAATAAAAAAATTCCAATAGTTATAGGAGGGGACCATTCAATTACAACTATTATATTAAGAGCCATTGGTGATTCGATTGGAAAAGTTGGCTTGTTATATTTTGATGCACATCCAGATTTTGTTTCCTCTACAACTGATTATTATGGTTCTGTAATAACTGATTCCTCAGAATGGATAGATTTTAATGAAAGCTTGTTGATAGGAACTAGATCTGCAGAATTAGAAGAACAAGAAAATGCGCAGATGTATGGAATAGAAATTGTAACTCCTCTAGACATCAATGAGAAAGGAATCTGTAAAATTATGGATAAATTAAAATCAAGGCATAATAAAAGTAATAAATACATTTCAATCGATCTAGATTGTTTGGACCCGGCATATGCCCCCGGAGTGTCAGTTCCTTCAGCAGGGGGATTGTCTAGCATTGATTTAATATCACTTGTAAAACTAGCTACTAGTTTAGGTATAATTGGGCTGGACATTGTAGAACTATCTCCTGATTTTGATGTCAACAATACTACGGCCCTCTTGGCTTCTAGGATTTTACTAGAATCTATTGCATCCATTGATATTAACCAATATTAATTTTATATAACAAATACTAGTATTACATTAATCAAAGATTTAGATTTAATTTTGACTGTAAACTAAATTCATGATAAGCTGTAAACTGATTGAAATTATATAAGCATGATATATTAACTATTAACTAAATTAGAATGCCAAAGGCAGAAGCAGAGAATTTATCAAAAAACTTAAGGCTATAGTATAGCGACTAATTAGTGATAGAAAAAAGTCGATTAAACGTTTTTGGCAAAATAGATTCATGTTTGCCTTCAGATAGAGAATATTATAACCAAATTGGCTATAGTATTATCTATATGCTCCTGGAATATAGATAGAAACGATCAGTGTACTGGATACAGTGGATATTGAATATTTTATCTAATCCAGTAAAAAAAGGTAAAAGGAAATGGGCATTATTAAATAAAGTATCATCGCAATATTTCCTCAAAAGAATTTGAATAACTCTTTGAAGAATCGAAATATTAATACAATTCAGGTAACTAATTTGTATCATAGGTGTATCATAAAAACTATGTATTTTTAATGGCTTTACTATCACAATTCCTACTATATTTTTATTTTCATCTACAATCATTAGTAATTCATTTTTTCGTAAAAATGCAAATAAGTCGGAAAAACCGATTTTTAAATTATACAACCTCCATGAATCAAAATATTTGTACGGACAAAATTTTAGCAGATCAGGATTTGAGAGATATTCTCGTATAAGGAGTAGATCTCTAAAGTGAGGCACTTGAATGTCAAGTTTCATTGAGAATTTTGGCTCAGGCTCAAAAGATAGATTGCAAGTAGTTCTATATTTTTTTAAATTAATATTATAATAATTATACTCGAAAAATCTCGAGAATCCGAATTTTTCCATCATGTTTTGAGAAGCAAAATTATTCTCAGAGACTAGAGCTCCATATTCCTCTATTCCATTGTTGCTTCCATAATCGAGACTGTATTTTAAAAGAGCTGTGGCAATCCCTTTGTTTCTGTGTATTTTATTCACTCTTAATCCTTCTAGCCATAAAATATTGTCTAAGCATTTTACAATATGTATTATTCCCAAAGGAGATAATTTTGAAGTCGACGATGATGCCGTAGATTCATAAACAAGTAATAAACCCAAAGGATCACTGATCCAATTATCCCAAACTTTATCAATATAATCTCCCCATTCGAATGTATTCATGCAAAGATCTAATACCATATTCTTATCAGAAGGTCTAGCCCTACGAATATTCATTAAATATGCTTTAATGAATATTTGATCTTAATAATTACGTGTCGTTACATATGATTAGATTTCACAACATTATTTTCAAAAAGGTAAAAAGTTACAAATACTATGAATGTGAAAAATCAGGGTTTATGAACAATTGCAGTATTCAGACGATGTACAACATTCCACCAAACGAAATTATGAAAGTTCGTTCGAATTGATTCTTTAAGGAGTTAAAATTAGTCAAGTTGGACTTAATCATCTCGAATCAGTATTTTTTTAATACTTTTAGTTTATTATCAAGTAAAAGTATCCAAATCATATGTTAAAGAGCACATATGACTATATCATAACAATTTGCTATGTTTGGTTAATTATTGTTGGTTTCTTTATAGCCATTACGCTTGAGATCATGATATTAATAGGAGTCATATTCCCTATCCTCATTATAATCCTACTAAACAGAGAGAGAAGAATCAATCTTAATAAAAGTAGTCAAAATATAGGCAAAGGATAATAATATAATGATATAATAAAAATTTAATATTTCCTAAATTTTCAAATTCCATTAAAAGAATTTACTTATTAATCAAATCAAAAAGATCAATAAGAAATCCTCGTTTCTTCTTTCTATATCCATAAATGCGAGGTTTACAATCATCTTCTTAATTATCTGGGTGATAGTCGTTAGGTCGATGACTTTGTATTTTTCTTTGTTGATTACTATAATTTGCTAAATGATCATTTGAATAAACAAACTGGTCCTCAGTATATCTTTTAGTGGCATTAGCACTTTTTTCTATTTTGCCTCTAACTAACTAACCACCTATACAAGATAGACAGAAATTGATATCGACACCGTATCTTTGATTAGTTCTCATTATGGTTGAACAATTAGGAGAATTTAGTTCGGTCTATATTCATAATATTATTTTCACAATAATAATCTATTTATCAGATTATATAATAAGATATTATGAAGTAAGATATTAAAGAAATTGAATTGCTTAATTGAAATTAAATTTCGATGCATATTTTCGTCCTGGGAATTGATCGAGTGATTGAAAAGCTTTTAATTAATTATATTATAATTACTCCATGAAGTTAGAAGGAAAAGTAACTATAATTACAGGCGCATCTGGGGGTATTGGAAAATCTGCAGCAAAAAAGGTTTTAGAGGAAGGTAGTAAAGTAGTGTTAGTATCCAGGGATAGAAATAAATTAAGAAAAACCGTTGAGGAGATAGGCAAAAATGATAATCTAATATATGCAGCAGCTGACGTTTCTCACGAATCTGAAGTATTAAGTGTAATTGAACAAACCTTAACTGCATTTGATAAGATAGATATTCTCGTAAACTGTGCGGCAATAATTAACGATCCTACCCCATTTCATTCTATGACAGAGGATCAATGGACTAATTTGATCAATGCCAATTTAAAAGGTACGTTCCAACCCATAAAAGCAGTAGTTCCTATTATGATGGAACAAAAATCAGGAAATATAATAAATATATCATCATTGTTAGGGATAAGAGCAATACCTAAAGTCCCATTTTCAGTATATGGAGTGACGAAAGCCGGTATTATAATGTTGACAAAAAGTATTGCTGTAGAATACGGGCATTATAATATAAGATGTAATTGTATTGCTCCTTCAACTATCCGTAGCCCAATAATGGAACCATATTTACAAGACGAAAATGCTAAAAGGATGTTAGAAGGGGCATTTCCTTTGAAAAGAATTGGCGAACCTGAGGATGTTTCTAATGCCATTTTGTTTTTAGCTTCTGAAGATTCGAAATGGATAACTGGATCTGTAATGGCTATAGATGGAGGAATATCTGCGAAATTATAATACATAATTAACAAATATTTTTTGTCAAAATTGATAAACAAACAAAATTGTTAGTATAAAGATATGAAAGTCACTGTTGAGATAGCGTATGTTCATTATAATACCAATTTCATATCACAACTTGAGCAATTAACTGAATAGTCAAATTATCAAAAATTTAAAAATCATTTATGGGTACAAATCTATAATGGGTTTAAATTTGAAACCATTGGTTATATCTAATCCTATTAAAATTTCGCAGTTAGATGGAAAAGTAGTAGCTGTAGATGCATTTAACATAATTTATCAATTCTTGGCAACAATCAGAGGTCCTACCGGAGAATTACTTGCAAATAGTCAAGGAGAGCCTACAAGTCATCTCAGTGGGCTTTTTTATAGGAACGTAAATTTACTCTGTGAGGGGGTTAGGCTAATATATATTTTTGATGGGAAACCCCACATATTAAAAACTAAAGAAATAGAGAGAAGGAAGAAAGTCAAGGAAGAAGCTTCTGAAAAATATAACCTAGCTTTGGCAGAAGGAAGAATAGATGATGCAAAAAAATTTAGCCAAGGCACTTCAGTTTTAACTTCTAAAATGATTGAAGAATCAAAGTACTTGTTGCATTTAATGGGAATCCCCTATGTTGATGCAATATCAGAGGGAGAAGCAACTGCTGCTTCACTATCTAAGAAGGAGTTAGTTTATTCTAGTGTTAGTCAAGATTATGATTCTATATTATTTGGTGCAAAAAGGCTTATAAGAAATTTGACTGTTAGTGGAAAACGAAAGATCCCTAATAGAAATGTATATGTTGATATTGTACCAGAAATAATAGAATATGCTCAAGTATTAAAAATTAATAATATAACTCATGAACAGCTTGTAGACATTGGAATACTGATTGGTACCGATTTTAATCCACATGGATTTAGCGGTATTGGTCCTAAGAATGCTTTGAAACTTATTCAAAAGTATAAGAAATTAGAGGAAATAGAAAAAATAAAAGAAGAATTATCAATGACTCCATATAATGAAATTAGAGATATTTTTCTTAATCCTAAAGTTACCAGTATTGAGGATTTGAGTATCGATTTTAGGCAGATAGAGAAAGAAAAAATTATGAAATATCTTTGTGAAGAAAAAAGTTTTTCTATTGAAAGAGTTGCAAATCATATAGAAAGACTAGAGAAAAACATTATAAAAAAAAGCGAATCTCTTGACAAATGGTTTTGATGTATTGTCGATCTAAATAATAATTATTTTATACAATATCATTTATAAATTCATCGTGGTTTGAATATAGTAAATTGTCATAAGTGGTTATTGGTTGTTGCGTCTAGCTTAGATTTTTTTAACGCCGTACTCTTTTCTGATTTGAATCTTTCTAAATCATAGATATTCATATCTACGAATTTGATACCTTCCGATATCACCGGATGAACATGTTTTATCCAGGAGTATATTTGTTGGCATGCATTTCTATAATCAGGATGACCTTGTGGAGTTGTACGTAGTTCAATCATATGGCAAGCTTCACGAAGATTCATTTTTATAAAATAAGGATATCTATAAGCAAAATTAACTACATATTGTGCTTCGATAGGCATTGTGGTGACCATTGAGTTATAAGTATTATTACTATTATGCATACAATCCAAATAATCCTTTTCTATTCCTAATTCGGTTATTTCTTTTGGAATATCAAAACCGTATTTCGTTGATAATAATTGTCTGCTCATAGTCAAAAGCCTATGTCTATGAAGGTCCCGAAATATTCCATAGTTAGTTATTAACTCAAATGAGTAATCGATTACCTCAAATGCTCTTCCGGGTCTGTGACGCCTATTTTCTCTGAAATCAAAATAAGCACGGATAATCTCGTGACGTTTTTCTACAGGGAATTTAGTAACATATTCTAACAACTTTGACATAGAAAGATTCGTACCATATTCGTGTAGTATAAAGGAAGCCAATCGGACTTCTGCTTCAATATTAGGCAAGTGGTGTAACAATTTAACATCTACTATCGTACCTTTGTTCTCATGTAACATATCATGTGAAGTATCATTTTCAGGAACATTATAGAATTTTTGATAAAAATCCTTGTCTAAAATTTTTGAAATGGATTCTTTAGTTTTACTTAGATAATTGGAATTTGATGTACTTTGTATATCTCTCGATCGCCTGACGAATGGTTCTATATATTTTTTCATCTCATTATATAATTGATCACCTAGTTCCTTAATTTCATCCAATTCAGATGAATTCATGGTAAACAAAAGATATTCAAATGCTCTTCCATTTCCTGAAATCGCAAGATTTGTAAGTGTCGATGATGGAAGGAGATTTCTTAGTATATCTAATGCTTTGGCTTTAATTGATGAGTTATACACTTTATTTGCAACATCTATATCTGTTGAATTCTGTAGACTACAAAAAGGACTATCAACATTTGTTTTAGAATTATAAAATTGTAAATTATCGATTGGAATTTTTTCTTTAAGATATTGTTGCATAGGTAATATATTTTTGGTATATATATCAAACGCCAGATCACAAGACTTTATATAACTATCAGCAAAATTAGATAACATAATTCTCTTATCCCTAAAATATTTGTAGAATCCATTAATTTTTTTATCGAAAGCTACATAACGAGATGATTTCTCTAAAAAAGATAAACCGATTCGGTGATCTTCTATTTTTTGTGCGGATATATTTGAAATCCATTCCAGTGCGCATTGAGCAGTACCAAGCTCCGCTACAGAATCATCACCATATTCCAAAAGGACTCTATTATAAAATTCCAGCCCTCTGTTAGGATTAGATAGAAATTCATCAATATAGACTCTTCTCATAGTTTTATCAGTTCTAGAATATCGAGACATCAAAGCTCCACGATCGACCTGACGAGGAGTAATTATTGCAAACACATTACCTTCAGAATTGGAAAAATGCGATTCGAGTTCTTTTTTTTCATAGTCGTTAAAATTTTCGTAATTCAAATTATTTCTACTAACATTATCGATTCCAGTGATGTTGAAATATTAATGTTGATTAATTCTTACAATATTATAAAATTTTTTTCACACCGTGAGCATTATACTAGCCCAATAATGTATTACATGAGCGAATTAAAGCTCGAATTTGTCAGTAAAAAAGTTAAAGACATGTATGGAACGTTTATTGGAAAGGTCATAGGGATTATAACTGATATAGAGGGATCTATTGAATCGGTAAGCGTAGATTGCGGATCTAGTGGGGTAAAAAATCTACCATATGAACAACTACTGGTTCAAGGAGATTATGTTATCTTCATACCTCGATGGAGATTGGATGCGCAAAAACTGCTGAGAGAAAAATCTTTAACATTGAAAAGGATTAAAGCATTACAGGAAATCGTAGCTGATAATGACAGTATGAAGGATGATGCAGAACTTATTTACTTAAAATATGAAAAAAGATTGGATGATCTTGGTGAAAATACAAAAGAAATCATAGAGAGACTGCATCAAAGAATATCAGAAATTGACATGGAATCCAAGAGAATAAAGTCTATTCTTTTTGATGCTAAACTACAGTACAAGAGTAACGAAATAACTGAAGACATTTATCAACAAATAACTATTCATACAAATGAATTGATAGAACACGTCAACTTAGAAAAGACGGAAATTAATAATATCATTAATAAGCTAACCCAACAAACTATAGACAATGCGGCTACCAATCATAATAATGATCAATTACCTGTCCAGAATGAGAACAAAGAAGAAGTAATTGAATACCAAGTGCAAAAGACGACTCAAGAATCTGAACAGGTTATGAATTATAATCACAATCTTCAAGACCAACAAAGGGAAATAGAAGCAGATATGGAGATAACAGACGAATCCAATAATGAAGTTACTAACTATATAGAGACTCCGATAGAAAATACGGTAGAAAACAAGGAATCTACACACATAATGGCTACAAATAACTGATAATTAATATTGACAAAGAGTAATAATATAATATTACCTTTATTCAGTTAAAATAATTTATTATAAGATTTTTGCGTGACTTAATGTTCATCAGTTTTATCTATTCACAATTACAATCAATATGTACTAAAAAAACCAGAACTAGTAAAATAAAGAAAGATAGGATTGTTCTATTTTTGAGTAGTTGAACTTAACAGTTCTCCAATTTCATTATGCATCTTAAGAAAGTTCAAGCCTTTTTCTGTAGTTTTATATGTTTGAGAGCCTTCAACATACTCAATAAGATTATTCTCAATTAACACCGATAAATATTCGCGTAATTGTGCATAGCTCAAAAATGCTTTATACATTATTTTGGTTTTGGTAGCACCGCCATTGGCTGCATCAAGGATCATGGCCACTATTTCAGTTCTACTTCTATATTTCACATCTTACTTTCGTTCTTACTATTTATTTTAATTTATTGCAACAATCACCTATAACATTCCTATATAAGTTTATTAACGACAAATAAGAGTTGTTTAAAGAATAATTATTTAGTAAAATATTCGTGTTGTTATGATAGAATTACCTTTCCCACATTTGATTTGAAAAGACCTGGTTTATGATAGACTGCTAGTAAAAAAAAGAATTTATGTTAATAAAAATAATCTATTTCTTATGAATGATCCTCAGTTTGGCAAGGACGAAAACCAAGAAATAATTTCCCTGGAAGGAAGTAAGATAAAAAAAATAAAGGATGAGGTTCAAAAAAATCCGAATCAATTTTGGTCAGATTGTGCAAAAAACTTGGTGTGGTTTAAAGAGTGGGAGCAAGTATTAGATTGGAAGTATCCCTTTGCTAAATGGTTTCGTGGAGGAAAATTAAATGCTGCATATAACTGTCTAGATAAACATTTGACCACCAATAAAAAAAACCAAGCAGCTATTATTTGGGAAGGCGAAGATGGAAAATCTGTTACTATTACATATAGCCAATTATTTCGCAGAGTAAATCAATTGGCCAATGCATTCAAAAAGATGGGGATTGAAAAAGGAGATAGAATTACAATATATCTTCCAATGATACCCGAATTGCCAATATCTATGCTCGCATGTGCGAGAATCGGAGCCATTCATTCGGTCATTTTTTCCGGGTTTAGTTCCCAATCAATTATAGACAGAGTAAATGACGCCAAGTCTAAGATAATAGTTACAGCAGATGGTGGATATAGAAGAGGAAAAATAGTACCATTGAAAAGAATAGTTGATGAGGCTGTAAAACATACTCCCTCAATTGAGAAGGTGATTGTAGTTAAAAGAACTTATGAGGATATAATCACAGGAGAAAATGATGTTTGGTATGAAAACATAGTAAATAGGGAGTCAAGTTTTTGTCCATCAGAATGGATGGAAAGTAATGATCCATTATTCATTTTATATACCTCTGGAACAACAGGTAAACCTAAGGGTGTAGTACATGGAAATGGCGGATATTTAACTCATTTATATAATTCTGCAAAATGGGTATTCAATTTTGATCCAACCGATATTTTCTTTTGTACAGCAGATATAGGTTGGATAACTGGACATAGCTACGTTGTATATGCTCCGTTGATGCATGGAGTAACAGAAGTTATTTATGAAGGAGCGCCAGATTTTCCCAGCCCAGATCAATATTGGAAAATAGTTGAAAAAAATGGTGTAACCATATTATATACTACTCCAACTGCACTGAGATCCTATATGAGATATGGAAATGAAATACCTAATTCTTATGATTTGTCCAGTTTACGGCTGTTGGGTACGGTAGGAGAACCAATAAATCCTGAGGTTTGGAAATGGTATTTCAATGTAATCGGAAAGAACAACTGTCCGATAATAGATACCTGGTGGCAAACCGAAACAGGTGGAATTATGATAAGTATGTGCCCAGGGATCGAAAATATAAAAATGAAGCCTGGTTCAGGATCATTTTCATTACCAGGAATTGAAATAGAAATAGTAGACGACAAGGGCAGCAGAATTAAAGATGACAAAAAGGGATATCTAACAATTAAGAAACCGTGGCCTGGTATGCTTCTTTCATTATGGAACAACAATGAAAGATACAAAAAAACATACTGGGAAAAGGTAGACAATAGTTTCTTTGCAGGGGATTTTGCATATATAGATAAAGACAAATATATATGGATATTAGGAAGAGCTGATGATGTTTTAAAAGTCTCTGGCCATAGATTGGGAACTATAGAATTAGAAAGTGCATTTGTATCTCACCCATCAATATCGGAAGCTGCTGTTACAAGTAGAAGTGACGAAATTAAGGGAGAAACCATCATAGCATTCTTAGTATTGAAAAAAGGAATTGAATCATCACAACATTTAAGCATAGAAGTTAATGAATATATCAAGCGTACCATTGGGCCGATTGCATCAGCTGAAAAGATATTTTTCGTAAATAAGTTACCAAAAACGCGAAGTGGTAAAATAATGAGGAGACTTTTGAAATCCATTGTGAACAAAGAAACTATTGGCGACATTTCGACACTTGAGGATGAAGCATCTATTGAAGAGATAACTCATGAATTGGATGCAATTAATAAACAGATATAAAGAGATGATTTATGATGACAGCAATTAA
Source organism: Candidatus Nitrosocosmicus sp. (assembly GCA_031177355.1). GTDB lineage: Archaea > Thermoproteota > Nitrososphaeria > Nitrososphaerales > Nitrososphaeraceae > Nitrosocosmicus. The sequence goes on from JAPSGR010000022.1 coordinate 17,862, forward strand.
ATAGATAAATTATCTTGGTATTACCTAATGTAATAATCTATTCTAATTAATCCAATTCATAGTTACAAACTTCTTAAAGATATCAGAGAATACATTCAAAAGATTATTCGGGCGACAATACCATTATTGATATCTGAGTGATAGAATATTGACTAAAAAACACATTGTGACCTTTGATTAAATAACTTTTTTGTATTAAAAACAAGTAACTCAATAAAGTTAAACGGAAATTATTTCTAACTTTGAATGTTCGGATACATTGTTATAGTGAATAAAACCAGATGTACTAGCTAATACAAATTTAGCAGGTTTAGTATTTTTAAATGTGCATTGCGAGGAATCAAGAATAGTATCACAGGGTTGAGCATTTTTTTTAGCGTAAACGACATTACCCTCTTGATCAAACCATACTAAATCTATAGGATATCTAATATTTAATAGCCACATAGAATGTAAATCAGGTCTATCATAAATCATCAGTAATCCAGAATTAAGGCTTAACGGTTCATCTCTAAATGTTAGCCACCTCTGTCTATCAAAGTCTGTATCAGCAATTTCGACTGTCAAGAGTTTTTCATCGATTTTTATTGTTCCTTTCGAAAAATTAATGTCCTTATTTTTAATATCTAATGGAATAAATACAATTCCTAATATTCCTATTATAAATGCTGAAATAATTACTGGAATAAGGAGAGTTATTTTTTTTACCATTTTTTAAATATTAAAAACAGAGATATTTTAAGAATAACTATGATTTAAGGGTATCTTGCAAGAGATGAAAGTAAAAATTAAAAGGATCGTGGGGATTACGCCTGTGACTCTCCACAAGCTGGGCATAATTTAATACTTTTAGACATTTTTGAACCACATTCAATACAATATCTAAATTCACTCTTGCTCATTTAATAATATATAGATTAATTGTAATATATTTTATTTACATCAGATGATAGAAGACCATATAAAATGGTTAGAATTCCAAGTAAGTTTGTCTTTTGTTCTGATCAATAACCATTACCGAGAGGTCGCTAAAGTTCTTATCTGCTAATGAATCTAATTTTCCCTTATACACAGTTTCTTTTTCATTATTTGTTAAATTTTCAAATACCCATACATCTATTTTTGAAGTATCTACTCCTTTTTCTTTGATAAAGGACGAAATTTCTGAGGGCATAAAGTTTTTTAATTTATTAGACGGCCATGGTCTTGGTACTAATATTACACTTTTTTTATCAACAATTGATTTTACTAAATCTATTTTTTTCTCTTCGATATCGCCCGTTACATGAAAAGTAATGATACTGGCTTTGTCTAATGGAACTCTAGATTTAGCAGAAGCTATTTGTATCGAACTAATGCCAGGTACTATTTCGACATTTCTATCACCAAATAAGTTTAAAAGTCTATCAACAACCTCTGATTCAGAGAAATTTACATCGCCCGTAAAGGGAACAGTGCAAATATCGTTTTCATTCATTAGATTATTGTAGACATTTAAATAAACATCGTCTTGACTCTTCATAGTGACCTCAAAGATTTGATTATAAGATCTGTTTATAAGATGTTTTATGGTATTCAGAGTATATTTGTATCCTATAATAAAATGAGATTTTTTGATTATATCAATGGAATAATCCGTAAGATATTTTTTTGATCCAGGGCCCACGCCTACAACATATAATTTTTTTGTCAAGTAAAACTATTAGTAATTATATTACATATTTAAGTGATAAATTAAGACTGTTAATCTTATAATATAAAATGTTACCTAGAAAAGTGTAAAAAATAAAAAAAGTAGAGAGTTTAGCCCTCTTCCCAGCCCTTCATAAAGATAGCGTTTTTCTTTAATGGGATTGGTTGCCCCGGCGTATATTCCATTGGTCTCATCCAAAAAATTGCTTTTGTTGGACAAACACCAATACAAGCACCATCAGAAATACATCTCTCTGGATAAAAGACAAATGCTTTACCTCTTTTCCAACCTTCTACAGGTTTTACTCTTAATACATCTGGACCAAGAGCTGTACAAATTTCTACACATAAAGCACATCCAATACAATGCTGTTCACTAACATCTGGAAGTATTGCTACTGGCATCTAATAATTCACTGAAGATAAATCTTCATCAAAACTATTTAAACACTATGGCATTTTATAACGATGATATAAAATATCCGGACTTTACTAGCAGAATATAAAGATATCATAGATTCCTTGGGATATTCTCGATCATCATCCATTCTATGATTGCACCAGTGAAAAGCATCAAACCAACCAATGCGACTTCAATTAATAGATATATCAAAGATTTTTTTGTAAATTTCTTCTTTATAAGTTCAAAAAATAATATACCGCCTCTAGATATTGCTAACCCATAGGATATAAGTTCTAAAATTCCAAAGGGAGTCAAGAAAATTATCAGAGGATTTGAATACGAAACAGTACCAGACATATTCATTATAGAATTAAATACCAAACCAGTTGAAAAACCAGAGATAGTTCCCATTATAATACCGATTACAGGAATAAACATTACTAGTGCTATTTTTAGATTATTAAGGAAAATACCAAATTCATCTATACCCCTAATTTGGTTAATAAAATTTTTTGACAACTCTTTGGAAAATGATTCATCCATTTTAATGGAATATCCAACATAGAAAATACCTAAGAAAAAGAGCATGGCAATAAAGAAAAGCAAAAGTCTCTTTTTAACTGAGATCAACATAACTAAATATCATATTATTATCGATATAAAAAGACTTAAAAAATATCTTGGACTAGTTAATCTGACTATTGACGCTTGACATTAATCTCTCAAAAATAATTTCATTTATAACTAGTAGAGGATTTCAGATACACCCCGACGCACTAGTATTAATTGAAAATAAACGAGTAGAAGTTTTTCAAATAGTCGAAGAGATACTCATAGGAAAAAGAGACAGAAATGAAGCTAAGATTATTTCGTCAGAAGATATCATAAACGCTTTGAATCTTTCGAAACATCCTTTATATTCAGGAAATGACAAAAATGAATACGATAATCGTTCTGATATTAAGAGTGTAACAGAAAAGACGGCAGTAGAGCTTATTACACCTAATACTAAAGGTTTAGATAAAAACCATTATAATAACATAATTTATGATTCAAACGGCAGTATCAATAGCGGTGAGGGAGTAGAGGGATATGTATCTTTGTTTAGGAGCAGATTTGACAAGTCTTTGAAAATTTTGTCCAATAGACCAGATGGTAAAAGAATAAGAAAAATAGGTAACATAAAACAATTATTTAGTCAATCTCGGAATAGTTCAATTTCAAATGAACATTCTAAAGAGAGGAAGGAAGAACCACTATTTGTTGCTGGATTAATTATGGAAAAGAAGCTAAAAAAAAATAGTTACAACATCATTATCGATGATCAAACAGGGTTACTTGAGATATCCGCATATAATGATGACTTGAAGAAGCAAATTTCATTATTAGCTTTAGATCAAATGATAATGATAGAACTTGAGAACAATGCGAAAAGAAAGAACTATGTAATGAAAAATTTATATTCATTAGATATACCTGACAGAATTTCAAATAGAGCTCATTCTGAGGTATATGCGGTATTGATATCTGATCTTCACATTGGTAGCAAATTTTTTATGGAAAGTGAATTTCAAATGTTTTTGGACTGGTTAAATTCTACAGGAGAGCATAAAGATATTGTTTCAAAAATAAAGTATATTTGCATATGCGGAGACTTGATAGATGGTATAGGTATTTTTCCACACCAGGATAAAGAATTACTTGAAAAGGATTCTTATTCGCAGATGGAACATGCTACAAAACTATTATCAAGAATACCGAAACATATGAAAGTATTCTTGATTCCAGGAAATCACGATCTAGGTAGGCGCGCGTTACCCCAACCGGCAATTCCTAAGAAGTATGCAGACAAGATTTACTCTTTAAACAATATAACCATGTTGGGGAATCCATGTATGATCAATATGGATGGAGTTAAGACATTGATGTTCCATGGTCAAAGTTTAGATGACACGATTGCTAGTATACCTGGACTAAGCTATTCCAAACCAGCGGAAGCAATGAAGATATTACTAAAATCCAGACATCTTTCACCTATTTATGGTCAAAGAACACCCATCGCTCCAGAAGTAGAAGACATGATGGTGATTGAAGAAATCCCCGATATTTTCCATTCAGGTCATGTTCATGTAATTGATGTCGATAGCTACAAAGGCACATTAGTGGTGAATTCTGGAGCATGGCAAACACAAACTCCATTTCAACGGGCCATGGGAATTACTCCTACTCCTGGTATAGCGATAGTAATTAATTTATCTACTTTAAAGCCTTATCAAATAAATTTTACAAATTTCTAAATCAAATTTATGCAAAGTACAATAGTGAATAGAAAGTTTACAAATAATCTAATAGTGTAGGTTGTTCTTCTTTTAATTGAAATATGAAATTTAATTCTACAATTAATGATTCTACTCTGCTTCTCAAATAATTTGTTACTTTAAAATTATTGCACATATTCTCTGCCAATACAACATATTTTTCAACCGATCCCCGAGTAACTGTTTGTAATAATGTGTGATTACAATTTAAACATTTACCATACAAAGGAATTCTCCGATATTTTTCACCACATTTATTACATCTGAATGATTGTGATGAGTAAGAACGCATATTACCCATAATATCAGGAATAATATGAGTCGTTAGAACCATTGAAACTACTTCATTTGTATCAACCGAATTAATAAGATTAGCAGTTGCTATTTGCATTTCTAATTTTTCATTCATGGTATTTAGAGTAGAATAAGCACTTCGATTTATATCAGATATTAATGCATAGGTAGTGTGAGTAAAACCATAATCATAAAACTGTTTATTTGTGCCGATCCGGTTTTTTAGAATTTCAATTGAATCTGAAACGTCAGCAGCTTTTACCCCTAGCCAAGTGTTTTTATAAAAGCTAAGAGGATATTTTTCTACAATGTCGACATTATGAGCTTGTCGCTGAACCTCATGAGGTAATACAGTCGGCTGTATAAGTAAAGGGGCATCCATCAATCCACCTATTTTATCTGGCAAATAAGAATATGAAAAATTTAAGAAAGCATCAAATAATAAAATAATTGAATCAGCATCACCATCGCAATCTCTCCTTTTAGCCGAATGCCAAACAGGTGAACCTAGGCAAACTTGTGATTCCGTAAAACCAATTATGCGTCCGATAATACCAACAGAAGTATGAGGAGCTAATCCCACAATTAAGTGTCCAATCAGATCATTTTCAGTATAAGCGTTGTAAACGGGGGGTAAATTATACAAGCTCACCATTTCCTCATCTATAAATTTAGCAGTCTTTAGAAGATACTTTGCAGAATCCAAAGGAATTATTACATCTTGGATCAACAATTCTATGATTTGTTTATCTGAATTAATTACATTATTTTGATAATCGACTGTATAGCCCAATTCTCTTAATTTGAAAATAGATGTATTTATGAAAAACGGCATAAAATGAGTAAGTGGTTCATTTGTTGCATCAAATCTTATTGTACCATCTTTGAAAACTGATAGACCACACTTTTGTCTAAGTATGCCTTTCTCAATTTGTTCTGCTTCTTTGTCTTTTCCCATTAATGATTTTACGCCTTTTAGTGGAGAATTGGTTCTCAAACTTAAGCGTGTTTCGGCTTTTTCGATTAAAGTCTTTAATGGAAATTTTATTGGAGAGAATGTTTTATACTCGTTACCACACTTTAAACATTTGTTATTTTTTTTCATTTTATCCAATGGATCAAAAGGCAAATCAAGAGATTCAATTTTACAGACATTGCAAATAAATTTAATAGGAGTTGGTTGATTGCATTGGTTACAGTTAGTACCTAATGAGGGAATATTACAATTATAACAGAACCTATTAGATTTTTCAGAATAAAAGGAATCAGTATTTGATGCTTTTATAAGATCTCTCATAGGTCCACCTTTATTACCTACAGGAAATAATACATGAATAGGAGGTTTCATTTTTCGTTGTGCAGCTTTTTCTGGTCTACCGACTCTTACAGATATAGAAGAAGAAAATTTTGGCCGAATTTTTATAACCGATATCGAATTTATTAGTTTAATAACATTTACTTTACTCTCACTCGTATCGGACGCCAATCTTTCAATTATAGCTTCTACATTTAAAATGACAATATCATTCAATAAATAATTAGATAATATTGGAAAAGGAATTCCGCCGTTAGTATCATACAATGATGATAGTATATTTTGGAATTCAGGTATAAATAAACACACTAATGCTATAATTTGAGATTCGTCCCACAATCTAATAGTATTACTGGATTCATTAAATTGATGAAATACTCCAAGTTTTTCAAGAATATTTTTTAGCTTATTATCATAATTAAGCTCAATTTGTTTATTGCTTGAACTACTATTTCCCTCTGTATTAAAGGTAGAAATATAGGACAATAATATTTTTCTAACAAATAAGTAATCTTTAACTGATATAGCCTCCCAATAAAAGGAATATTTAGGATGTAAAGCAATATCAAGTTCTATAGATATTCTTAGTGCTTCTTTAATGGAAGGGACCATGGAGGGATTAGTACTCAGGTCAGTTAATCTTTTATATCCTACAAAGCTGTTCTCACCTAATTTATTGGGATGACTTAATTTTTCAAATAATTCCTGTGACCATATTTCCTCAACATAGCTTGCGGGCAACAGTTGAGCATTATTTTCAAGAAAGTCTCCATAACTAATCAGAATATCTCCCAGATATAAAATTTTGACAACTTGCGGTCTTAATTTTATGGCTTGATCTACAGTATTTATTTGTAAAACAGTTCCATCATCTAATTTCACTATTGGTGGTTCAATTGTGTCTACAAGCGCTATAGTAGATGCTTTGCCAGGCACATCCATTTTTATTTGTGTTCCTACTACTACTGCTGAATTCAATAATATGGGAATCGTACTATGAATACCTATCGTCGCAAATCCGGTATTAAAACATCTCCCATATCTTAGCCTAAACCCACCAATTTTCTTATTCATTGATAGAACGGGTCTTCCTGTAATTACTTCAGACATTCGGTGACTCACTGTATCATCATCACCAGTTTGGATTGCACCATTTAGATTTGCAAGCCAGTCCCAACCTTCCAGATCAAGTGTATCTACCAGTTTCATCAATTTTCTACATCTGCCTATTAGCCCATCATTCATTACTCTGAGTGCCCCGCCTCTAACTCGATCTGTAGTTATTCTTTTCATTTCTCTATGAATTACCAATTCAACCGGATCTGTATCGACTCCATCAATCTCTACCGGTAAATTAGAGATGCAAAAATCAACGTCCCCATCCAGAACTTTAAATTGAAAATTACCGACTTCTCTTTCATATAATCTTAATTCCTCAATGAATCTACCAGTTTCGTCATCAAAAGAGTTAGCTTGGTACTTCCCAAGCCCTGAAACTCGTCTAACATGATCAGCAATAAGCATAGTTAGAGCTGCCTCAGTACCTCCAGCAGATCTAATAGGGCCTGCAAAAGAGATAGACAGATATTCAGACCCATCCTTATTCTTTTTTATCTGTACACCAGATATTCCTTGTAGGGGGGCAACTGTAACACCTTCTGTTACAACAGCTAGACTAACTCTAACTGCGTTTTCTAATCTAGTCCTAAGATCTCCAATTCCGTATTCACCAATTGCAATCTCTTCGGCTATTTTTAGTGCGGCCTTCTCCTTCGATGCATGATTTAATAAAGCTCTTAATCTATCTGCAATATCAATATCGTGCATTTTAGCAACTCTATCAGCTAAATCATAGGCTATTTTTGGTTCAACATAATTAGTAACGTCTAATCCCTTGTCTCTTGCCTTCTGCGCCATAGTATGAAGTCTCTGGACTTGCTCAAGTAAACTAAGTTGATATTTTACATAGTAACTTGGCATTGCAATATTAGATAATCTTATTTTAGCTTCGTCTACTAAGTTCATATTTAATCAATAAAATCAAATTATGAACGAATTGCCGATATAATGTCAACAAATTTTCTTTCCCAATCTGGATCTCGTTCTAAAAGTGTGCCTATAACTAAGATATCTGCACCCGCATCTACTAATTCCTTAGCAATTGCAGAATCCCTTATACCCCCTCCAACAATTAGTAATCCATCGAAATATTTTCGAACATTCGATATCATTTCTGCTGATACGTTCTTTTTGGCTCCTGAACCAGCTTCTAAATAAACAAACCGCATGCCTAAATACTGTGCCGCTAAAGAATACATAACTGCAATATTTGATTTTTCAAATGGTATCCCTTTTGCTCTGCCAATAAACCAAGCGGTAGTATTTTCACCAATTATTATATAACCCGTAGGCAATGGTTCGATCTTATACTTTTTTACTAAAAGTGCACCTAAAGCCTGTGCTCCTGAAATAAAGTATGGATCTTCGGAATTTAATAATGATGTAAATAAGATTGCATCGGCATTAGGAGATACTCCTGTCACATTACCAGGAAACAATATTACGGGAATAGATATTGCCGACTTGATTGATACGACTAATCTATCCAAATCCAGCTGGTCTATTGCGGAAGAGCCACCAACTAGAATTGCCGATGCACCCAGCATCTCAACCTTTCTTGCAATACTACTGATATCATCAAAATTTTCTGAATCTAACAAAGCAAAACATAGTTTTCCATGCTTTCTCAATTCATCATTAATATAGTTCTCTACCCGACTCAATATAATACTAAGGCTATATAAAACGGATTAAATTTAATGATTGCGACTACCTTAAATGAATGAGTATAGCTATACAGATTTGTATAGCTTATGAAAAATAATGAAGATATAAATAATATACTTTTTTTTAAATTAATTGAAAATTCTATATTTACTAAGAGACAAACCGAAATAATTATCAATATCAGAAATAATAACAAAAGGGTAAGTGAAATAAGTTCTGGCGCTTATTATAGGGAGGTTAAACAATCAAAGACGAAATTAAAGAAATTATACTATTCTATATTACTATTACATCTCTTAGGAGTTATTGATAATGATAAACTCTCTACATTAAATGCAATTGTAAATAAACTCAAGCTTATAGAATTCAATCACAACAATCATCACGTAAACGATATACTGCGCATAGCAGAAGTGATAGAAGACATGATAAATAAGATGATTAAGATGTGATAAATCACAACCATCTATACTAAAGATTTTGGTATATCACATGCAATAAAGTTATATCACACCTAATGATCATACAATTGTGGATTCAGAATTAGGTTTATTGTTATTTAATTATATAATAATCCCATTCGTTTCTGCTTTTATAATTTCAATATGCATTATAGAAATTTGTAGGAGATTATCAATAAGAAATTTCTCCAAACATAAGACTGATTTAATATTCAATGAAATAGAAAAACAAATAAAATCTCAAGATAGTAAGACTGAGTTAATATCTAGTCAAATTAATATTATTTATGATAAAATCAATAAAACAGATGAAAGAATAAGTGAAATTTATGATAAAATAAAGTTATTAGACGACCAACTTCAATTAATAAATAAGGAAAGGAATCGATCAAATATTTTTGAAATTTCGCCTATTCTTAAGCACGATAAGAATTTTACTAACGAGATGTTATCACATAATCACATAAATATATCACAAAATCACAATCAAATAAATGATGAGGACCAGAGTAATGGTACAATCGAATATATACTTAGAAAATTACAAGACGTTTCGTTAACTACAACAAATATACAGGCACTGATAGGAAGGTCCAGAGAACATACTTCTAGGTTGATGAAGAGGTTATATGAAGAAGATCTGGTCGATAGAGATGTAACTAGCAAACCTTTTAGATATACAATTACAGATGAAGGTCGTAAACGGTTGTCAGAGCATTCTGTTTTAAAAATTCATTCGCGGTTTGGGCATTAGAAGACTGAGAGAGGGTAATTGGAGATGGTTGAAAACTATCTATATTATCACCTGGAGAACGAACATTCTTTTGAATTCTTATTAGTTTGTAAATCCATTCCTTCCCTCTTTTGCTTCTTATCAATTTGTGTTTTTCATAATATCTAGATAAATAAGTAGATACCAAACTAAGTTGCAATTGCTCGCCGTATAGTTCCTCGTATGATTCGGCAATGTTAGATGATGTAAAGCTGCTATATGTAAAGTTACTTTCTATCAAGGACCATATTTTTGAATCGATTGAGTTATTCGATATATTTTGCTTGGTATAATTTTTGTCAAGAATAGCATGTTCATCATAAGATGATAAAGAGTTATCACTTAAATCTTCTCTTGACATATTCAATGATTCTACTAATTGTAGAACTTTTTGGATTTTGTCTTTAGAAAGGTTTCCCTCTAATGATAAATTGTATTTTCCACCTTCTGCATCTTCAAGTTCAATCTTTATCTTCTTTTTTCCAGTGGACAATTTATCTTCTCTGTGAATATCATATATTATGTTAACTTAACAATATAGAGTAAATTTTGATAACAAAGTGATGAGTTTTTGTTAACAAAGTCAGCATGAAATATAATGTTCTTTTTAGCAATTTGTTAACTTAGCTCTAATATCGGATAAATTTTTTATTCCACTGGAAATAAAGGGGTTGATTCACTCTTATTATCTTTGTTATTGGGAAAATTACTCTTCCACTGGAAATAAAGGGGTTGATTCACTCTTATTAACGAGCATGGCTTAACTGTTAATATCATTGTTAAAGTATACAGTTAATGGCGGGACCCCGCCATTTCTCATGCAAATAGAATAACTTTTGATAATAAATTGATATTATTATTTTTTATTATTGTGTTTAAAATATTTGATTATTGTGTTTAAAATACATTGTTAATAACAATAGACAAATTAACATGGCATTATTTTTTTGTTGTTCGATAAGAAGCGAAGGGGTGTGCCTGTTAATTTCTTTTTGTTAAAATGGAAAGTGGATATAATGGATTCAGATGATTTGGACAATATTTTTGATAAAGCGGTTAAAGGGACAGATTTAATTAAGAATAGAAAAACACTAACGATAGATTACGTTCCAGAAAAATTACCATTTAGAGATGAAGAGTCTAAAATTATCGCCCAAGTATTATCAGTCGTATTGAAAAGTGGACGACCATCTAACCTATTGGTATTTGGGAAGCCTGGAACGGGAAAAACTGCTGTAGTTAAAAATGTAATTACTAGATTAAAGAAAAAGTCAATTGAACACGGAGTGGAGATAACCGTTACTATAATTAATGCAAAGACTTCAAACACTTCATACAAAGTTCTATATGATATGGCGGAGGAAATGGGGATAAACCGATTTGATAAGAAATTAAGGGTTCATTTCACAGGGCTATCAATGGGTGAAGCCACAGATAGGATTCTTGAATATTTGAAGAAAAATAATCTCCATGTAGTCTTGGTTATAGATGAAATAGATTCCTTAGTAGATAGAAACGGCGACGACGTCTTATATAGTCTTACTAGGGCAAATGAACGCTTATTGGATAGTGGATTTATTTCGTTAATAGGAATTTCGAATAGCCTTACATTTAAAGACAAACTTGATCCAAGAGTGAGGAGCAGTCTAAGCGAAGAAGAAATAGTATTTAATCCTTATACCATTATTCAACTTAGAGAGATACTAAATGACAGATCAAAACTAGCATTTAATGACGGATCCATTAGTCAAGCTGCAATTAATTTGTGTGCCGCTGTAGCAGGCAAAGAAAATGGTGATGCTAGAAAGGCAATTGATTTGTTAAGAGTGGCTGCGGAAATTGCAGAGAGGGAACGAGACACTATGGTTAATGAAAATCATATAAGAGAAGCACAAGAAAAAATTGAAAAGGATACTAATTATGAAGTAATTAGAAATTCCACTACACATACAAAATTGATTATTCTATCAATTTTGAAATCTCAAACTGGAATGACAGGTGATGTCTATGATATTTATGTATCACTTTGTAACCAGATTGAACATGATTCATTAACTCAAAGACGTGTAACACAGATAATAAGTGAATTAGATCAACTTGGATTAATCACATCCAATGTAGTAAGTCATGGTAGATACGGTCGTTCTCAAATAATTAAAATCGCTGTTTCGTCTGTTACTGTGACTAAGGCATTAGAGGATGATAATTTTATTTCTATATTGTTATAATAGATGGTAATAACTTAAACTGTGATCGAATGTTCTGATCGAAAGACATGATCGAATGGACAGCTTTTTATAAATACTTGATCAACAATGTTCTATTCGATAATAATGAAATATAGAAGTAG
>JAPSGR010000110.1 GCA_031177355.1 Candidatus Nitrosocosmicus sp.
TTTTAACGTGTTTATTTGTTTGTTTGTTAACCAATTCTATGGTTAGTTCGTTTAGCTTTGTTAATTTAAACGGCTTGATTAGCAATTTTATGTTTTTTGTAATAAATCTTTTTTCATTGTTAAATGCCTGTTTGACAGAATCGTATGCCGAAATGATCAGTATAGAAGCGTAGGGATACCTCTGAAATATTTCATTTGCCGCTTCCAATCCATTTTTACCATCAGGTAATTTATAATCAAGAATAACCAGATCCGGTTTGAACTCTTCGTAATCTTTCATAATATTTGATGCAGTAGTGTTTGTTACCGATATGTGATAACCCTTATTCATTAAAAAATCTTTGTAAAGATTTAACAGATCCTGTTCATCTTCTATTATCATAATGCGAATCACTTCTGCATTGGTACAAATGCATCATTCATTAATAAACCATAATATATTTCGGATTTATATGGTAACCAAACAGTCGGTCGTTGATTTACGCTCCTTGAGATATACGTCTAATGTCATTATTAAAACAAATAATCCGGCCTGCAATCTGATTGCAAGATCTCGTGGAGGGTTGTTTGAACCTGTTTCATATGAATGAGAATAATTAAAAATTAATTATTAATTGTCAGCCAGCATAAAAAACACATTTTCTATTTGTATATATGTTTGTATTGTATTTGTTCTGACAAACTAAAAACTTCTAGTATGTGTATCAAAACAGGAAAAGACAAGAAACACAAATTTGTATTGGTCTAGCAACTACGGTCCAGTTATGACTGTCTTTATTTGTCTTTTTTATTCCTCTTTTCTCAAATTGTAAGCATCAATGTCTTTAAACTGTTTTTCATAATACCTGGTCAAAATACTACTTATCTATCTGGACATCAGCAATAGTATCAAACATCTATTAATTGGTTATCAAGTATCTATTAATCGTAAAAATTTTAGATTGAATATTATTGTTATGTCTACAATTTCGCCCAATATATCTAGCAATAAATATAATAACTATAACGTTGAATAATAGAGTGGTTGAACACAGATAAAGAAAGCAATGTTCCGACTCCTTCTGCCTCCAAATCTGTGGAATATATCCTTCTTGATACTATCGGTAATGAATTATGGGAAGTTGATTACCAAAATGGAATTGCACTGAATGTAACAGAGATAATTAACTCAGAAACAACTGGAAATATCATCCGGTATTCGGGCAAAATAGAGGACTTCTTATTACATGAAAGAGGATTAAAAAGACTTCACTTTCATGAATCAGTTAACTTTCCGATGAGAGTACATTTTGATAATTAATTTATTCTAGCTCGAATTGTATCTTAACAGAATAGTCGGTAATATCAATTTCTGGTTCTAATCTAAGTGTTTGTTTTATTAAAGATTTCATAAATCCTAACAGAAAACGAGAACCTTTAGATCCTAAACGATGTCTTATTACTATTATCTTGTGTTTGTTAGTCTCTAACTCATCGAAAGTTCCTATATACCCGTATGTACATATGATTTTTTCTATATATTCCAAAACAGATTCAAAGGATACATTTTTTTTCCAAAATAGGATTGTGTCATTAGGGATTTCTCGTCCCATATCTACGCCAAGAAGATAGGAATCATCTTCATTTAATCTGCTAAGTAACGATCTAAATATTTCACGATTAATAATCAGCATATCCAATTTAGATTGGAATCTAGTAAACTCAGCATATTGTTTAAGAACAGAATTAATCATCGCGTTAACCGAAACACCCATCCGCTCAGCTTCCGAATTAAGTATATCTGAGAGGGATTTATCAATTCGAAATGATCTGACAGTCGAGCTAGAAACGGTCATATATTCCTACAGATCCTCGTAACTTAAAACTGTAACTGCGTGTAACTTTTTGTAATTAATTTGTAACCTCTGTATAATTGTATACGTCCTTTACATATACTCTTCCGTCTACCTTAAATCTATGTATAATAGTTTATTAATTAACAAATTAGATCACATCCCATCAAGTCACCAGCACTCTATAATATATGATTATGACAAAGGAGAAAAATTATGTAGTATGTGTGGAGTGATAATTCAAGATAAGGTTTACGATGCGGAGTTAAATAATGATTTTTATAAATATAGAAGTGATACTAACACAGTCCTGCCGCACTCTATTATTCTGAATGACAAAGGTATGTCAACTACTATTGCTGATTATGATGCGACTAGTTCCAAACGATTTTCTAACAGAAAGGAACACAACAAAATTGAATTTCTTAATAAAATAGTAAGCTGTTCAAATAAAAAAAGAAATCTAAAAATAGTTATAGATTTGCTAAATAGAATCAAAGACAAGTTATCATTGACATCTTTTTGTATCGAAGAAGCACTTTTGCACTATAAGAAAGCTCTAGAAAAAGGCCTAATTAAGGGTAGATCCA
>JAPSGR010000111.1 GCA_031177355.1 Candidatus Nitrosocosmicus sp.
GATCTGGGGCCACTTCAATAAATCACGGAAACCAAATATACGTTTTTGGAGGTCAACGGGAAGGATTGCATGCATTAAACGTCAATGAAATATTTACTCCCGGAAACATTAATTGAAAAATTAACTCATATAATCTTATATATTTTGCAAGTAATTGAGTTTGAGGTCTTTACAGTTTCTGCCGGGAATCAGAATTATCTCTAGATCTATCAGTAAAAATAATAAATTTGCAAAATCTTTTTGAACTATCAGTCTGCTATGGTTGATTTTATAATATTCATTAGATTCAGAGTGAGTTAATCACATGTTCTTTAATAGTATGATTTGAGATATCAACAAAGTAATTACATGAATCTAATCGTTTCCCTTGATATACACACACAGTAACCAAAACTTAAATAATTAATATAAATATGCACTAGATTTTTTTGACTTCACAATAAACTCATAAATTTAATTAGTAAAATTGTTTTATCAAGAAGTAGTATCATTAGATAAATGATACATCTCGTTTATTCCAGAAGTAAAGAATCCGCGCTCAGGTCCACCACCAATAGCATATATTTTATCATCGAAGGAAGCTACCCCTAACCCATGTCTAGCATTCATCATAGGTAATTCCTTGGTCCAAGTATCAGTTTTTGGATCATATCGTTCATTGTTATCTAAAGCGCCTTGATTTTGTTCTCCACCAAGTACATAAATAGACCCATTTATCGAGGTGGCAGCATTTCCGCTTCTTTTAGATGGCATAGGTTCAAGGTTAATGGTCCAATTATCAGAAATCGGATTATATTTCTCAATAAGATCTATGTTGTTTAACTCTTCACCTATCCTACCACCTATTATATAGATTTCCCCATCAACAACTGCTGAAGCGGCGTGATGTCTGGCCGTGGGCATTGGTGATTTAACTGTCCACTGATTGGTAACTGGATCATAAGCTTCTGTAGTATTCAGTGCCCTAGCATAACCCTCTCCTCCATCACCACCAATCACGTACAAAGTTCCATTAACAAATTCCGCATTTGGATATCCCCTTGGCGTAGGCATAGGATTGCCTTGTGTCCACTCATTTGTCTCAGGATCATAGATAAAAAGTCTATCACTAGCAGTCCAATCACCGGTATAACCACCAGCAACATATAATTTTCCTCCAAAGGAGGCTGATGAAGTATGATGAAGTGGAAGGGGCAACTGAGCTATATCTTCTGTCCATGTGTCGGTTGTTGCATTATACATATCAACCATTCCGACCCCCTCGCCTTCTTCATTATATCCGCCTATTATATATATTCCATCATTAATTCTTGCAGCACTAACTTCTGTAGTCAACCGAGGCATATCAGCACCCCTACTCCAGTATGCACCTGAATCTTGTTGTGAAAAAGAGTATTGAAATGAATTTATTAAACAGATTGTTGATACCATGAAAATACATAGGAAAGTAGTTATACACATAGTTGATATGGATTTCATAGTACAAATTTTTTGTTATTAAATATAAAGGAATTGTCGTTCCTCTAATATGAAATTACTCATTGATAATAGTATGTGAATATAAATAACAAGATAGAAATAAGACTAATATTGTTATTACTAATATTAAGTAAGAACTTTAGGTTTAAAATCTATTTATTGAAAGATTGAAAGAAAAAAATAAGGTTATTGTTGGAACAAAACTTCAGCTTGGTCTAAGTTTGTATTAATGGTATTGATAAGATTCTGAATCTCAGTTGCTGGTGCTCGCTCTTGAATTGCAGATACCAAATCCTCTCGTATCAATAGCTCAGTTGCTTCCATTAATTCAGGATTAAGTGCAGCAAGTGGACCTTCCAAAAACTCATAGTGATCTAAATATGCTGTTTGTACTGTTTGTTCAGCTCCTACAAAATCTCCCCCTGCATACTGATTATTTGCCTGAGATAACAATGTCCTGATTTCATTTATTATGGCGATTGGTTCTCGACTAGTTGATTCAGCTGATGCTGCTTCGCTTTCCTGTGCAAATACTGAGGCAGGAGAAGCCATAAATAATAATGTGACAGCAGAAATCATCACTACAAATAGAGTTCCTAATTTGGTTTTAGCAATGGTATTTTCAATTTTCATTTAAAGATAAGGAGAGATTTTAAACAATATAATACATATGGTAATTCTCAATTTATAGAATATGGCCTGGCCGGTAGTTTCATAACAATGTTGGTTGATTGAAAGTGAATTTAAATAAGATAACACTTTCATAGATATCTAAGACAAGATTATAGATTTATATCAAAGTATTTGTGTACGTTTAGAAAAAGGGGAGCAAATCAGAAACCGAATGTCTTTCTTAGACAAGATGACATTATTCTATAATAATAAATTCTTTATAATTATTTTGATACTTTTTATAACATCATTTAT
>JAPSGR010000112.1 GCA_031177355.1 Candidatus Nitrosocosmicus sp.
GATCTAATTCATTACTTTCGTAAAATAATTTTAATCTAACATTCTCACAATTTATGTGATTTATATAATCTTTAATCAGGGTATGCATTACAGGGATAATATCAAATATTTCTAAATTTAGATTTAATGAACGGCTTTCAATTCTTGCAGCATCTAATATCTCTTCAGATAATTTTTGAAGTCTTTTTGAATTTTTAATGATGATCTCAATGTGTTCCTTGTACTTCTCAATATTACCACTCTTGTCATAAAGAAAAATTGAGAGCGCTAAGATCGGCTGGATAGGGGTACGCAATTCATGAGCAGCAATATTAATAAATTCATCTTTTAATTTTTCAGATTCTTTAATTTTTTCATACTGATTTTGAATAAGCTCATTTCTTTCTTGTAAGCTAATTGTATAACGGATTCCAGAAACGGCCAAGGCAATTATGTTTGCAAAATATCCCAAATCCTTTAGGACATGTGCCACATTATGAGCAGTGTCAAAAGATTGAATCGAATAAGACATTATTATTTGCGAAAATACATCAATTATAAGATAGATCAAGATTCCCTTGTAAATTACGTCCTTTTTTAAGTAGAGTTTTTTTTTATAGAAAAAGAACAATGCTAAAACGAATAAAATGAGTGGAGGAATCTCATAAGGTCTGTGAACTGAATAATCATCTAATACACTTGCTGGAAAGACCATTATGAATGACACCAATGCAATGCTACCTGCTATTCCACCCAGAATGATCAAATAGATGATCAAATTTTTCTGTAGTTTGTCTTCGTATTTTTTTATTTGGTCCCTATCTAAGTTTGAAGGTGAATCTGTTAATTTAGCATTAAAAGTGACCTGAGATCGGGGATTTTTCGTTACTATTTCGTCTGGAAACAAAAATGAATATTTTGCAATCGCTACTAATAGCATACTGCTTAAAAAGATACGTCCAGCAAACCAGGTTTGTGGAATAAAATATTTTAAGAAAGCCGCATCTTCCATAAATCCATAGGAGACAGCAACGTGAAGTAGATCTATCGATGCACTCACTGCAAATCCTATTCCTATAAAAAGGGAGAACTTATCGTTAAGGTTACGAGCATGCAAAATATAATAGAATGCAATCACGCCAGAAAGTATAACAGCAAATAATTCGATGTAAAAGTGATGTAGTTCTGAGCCCACCCACAAATGTGGATCAACTGTTATTATTGCTAGTAATATGAGTGGAATTGAAGGAACGAGTGTGTACTTTAGAAATATTTTATTTGAAAATAAATCTAATACTTGGAAAGATTTTCCTATATACAAATTTGAAGGAGAGCTAGTCAATTTATAGATTTCACTTTTCTCTTAAAAGTACACATACCCCAATTTTTAGAAGGTATCTACAGTTCTTCAAAATGATAATATTGTCGATAAATTCATCATACAAGATATTGACATGTATAACAGAGTCAAGCATATTAAAGTAAAAATACCAATATCCCTTCTTTAGTAATATTATAGACATTCTTTAATCATCACAGACAGGTATATGCTATTTATGATTTCGCAAAGCTGTATTTATATTTGAAAGCAATATTTTTGGCTCGATTGGTTTTCGTATAATATCGTTAATATTTATTTCAGGAAAGATACTAAGGACCTCATCTAGAGCGTTTAATGCTGAAAGAAATATCACTTTGACTTCAGGGTTAAGGATTTTTAATTGAGAGTATAACTTTATACCATTCAATTCAGGCATGCGGATGTCCATTATAATAAGATGATAAAAATATGGATTCTTATCTGAAAAATGATGAAGTGCCCGTATTGGACTAGAAAATGTGGTTACATTATATCCTTCACTTGCCAATATAGATTTGAATGCAAACAGAATATCTTCATCATCATCTATTAACAATATATTAAATGACGAGTTTGGAAGATTTTTTTCGATATATTGAGTTTCGATTAACCTCCCCTTCTTTATACGCTCAGTTTCTTGCTTTTTGTCGTCACCTTCAATACGGTGTACAGAATAGGTTTGAAACAATGATTTTCGATTTGTAAAATAATATTCCCTTAAACCTTCGACGTCTCTAAAATTATATTTTCTAATCACAGGTGTTTTTCTTATAACTTTATACAAATCATTGTGTATAATCATTTGATTAGCTGATGCAAATCGGTTTATTTTTGAGCAGGTATTGACCGCAGACCCAAATAAGTCGACATTGTGAGAATTAGGTGAAAATGCCAATTCAACGTTACCATAATTTGCGCTAATCCTATAACTAACAGAAGGCAAGCTTTGAGTACTTAATATACTATTTATAGAATAATGTTCCTCTATCATGGACACTCCACATTCCAATACATCCTCAAATGCTAATTCATCATTAGAATTTACTGTCCTTGGAAAATAATATA
>JAPSGR010000023.1 GCA_031177355.1 Candidatus Nitrosocosmicus sp.
GAATTGTTTGATGAGTCATAAGTAAACCTAGTGATTTTTGTAAGTCTTTCCAGCTCATCACCGGGATCAGCATCATACGTATATGCAACATAGATATGGTTAGTGTTGTTAAACTGAGGATCAAGGGTCATACCCATTAAACCATCTTGACCACCTGCAGCTAATACATTGGGCACAGGTATACTACTAAGCTTTTCTCCTGTTTCAGGATTTACACGGGTAATATTCTTTCCAATTCTTTCAGTGATCCATAAAGTATCATCAGGTCCGTAAATGAGATTGTGGGGAGCAGTAAAATTTGCTGCAAGCAATGTTGTGGTAAATTCTTCTTGGGAAGGAAGTCTTTCCTGATCATTACTTAATGCTTTGAGTGTCTGATTAGAAGGAACTGTTGAATTTCCTTGTGTTTGAGCAAAGATTGGATCTATGATAGCAAAAGAATTATCGATAGCCAGCACAGCGTATATTACACATAATATCAAAGACACATAGGCGCCATATACTAAGGATACTTTAAAATTGAAACTATTTGTATCCTTTTGTATTATATCCTTCTGGTTAAAGTAATGGATCTTTCCTAATCCAAAATGAAAATATCTAAAAGTCAAACCGATCAATTTCTCTTAATTAAAATAGTTTATAAGGGTAAATTATTATTTCATGTACTTTATTTAATACACTCTAATTCTTAGTATGACGAGATAAAAATCATATAATATTTAAAATATGTACCTACATTTACCGAATTTTTTAATATGTCATATGTCTATCTAATTCTTTATGGTCATATTACGTCGTGTTTTTTCAGCCGTACTTAGAGGTGCCGGCACGAAAGCATTGATGAGCCATGATTATATTTCGCCATACAAATACAATATTTCAATATTATTATAACGTATCAAGCATTATAGAAGTCATAACAAAAATGGTTAAACCCGATACCGGATCAGTTCTTTGTTCCCCTGGGATTATGTATCACAGTAAACCAAGAGTTACCTTTTATCTGATTGTTCTGTGATTACGTCTGTTGATATACTACCGAGGTTGACTGGACTTCCCCAGGCCTAAGGCTTAAACGTCCAATGGCTATAAGCAAGCAAGATGTTACCGAAAGTTAAATAAGAAATATTTTACCTGCCTCTATGAGTCTATGCTAATTCAAAATTAAACATATCTTTTTTAATTTATCTCAACCATGCTTCGTTCACAGGTCAGCCGCCTTGAGTATTAATATTTGATTTGCTTTCTTGTGTTGTTACCCTGAAAAGAAAACTCATATCCAAATTAGCCGGTCATTTAAATTGTTAGTTTAAGATGTATTGGATGTGTAATAAATCACAAGTGTCTTTATCGCCTTCATCATTTATTGCCTGTGTTCCAAGGAGTTATAATGGAGGAAATAATTTCCTTTGTAGTTGTATTAGAAACTTGAGCTAAACTTTTTTCAAGATTTACTATCTGTGACTCGCTTATATTCGGATTGCCTTGAGCGTATACACTTGATATCCATCCTACAGATGTAAGCAATAGAAGAAGCATTAGGATTGAAGATCCTGAAAGAACCCATTTATTGTGCATTATGTATCCTTATAATTAATGCTATTCATAGAGGTATTTAATTATTTCAAATAATTGGGTTTCTCTTACATATTTAGGTTTTATCATACAATATCTCATTGTTATAAAAATCAATGATGTCGAATGTCAAATTATATTGTTTTATCAATGTACAGTCATTTAATTTATTTATTTTTCAGATCGATTTATTATTTTAACCTATAAATTATATACTATATGTTAGCATTAATTAAATATTAGTTATATAAACGAAAATCATCCCCATTCGTTTAATTAAATGATCTAATTAGTAGATAATTTAAGAAATATGAATTCATACCAAAGTATTGTCGACGGGTGTAAATATACACAGATGTTGTCACCTTGCTTCTTTAAACACCTAAGAGAGTAAGTTCCACAATGATATATGCTTGGACTCTATTCAATCTTGAATCGTGGCCCACTGATTTGCTTGATTTTGTTAAAAGTATGACAATAATCATTATTAGTTCTTTTTACCTTTGATTGCAATTGTAATGATAAAGTTTATAATTTTTATTCTAGGACCTTAAACTGTTGTATATACGTTCTAGACTTGTGCAATCGTTTTTAGTAATTGTAATTTTAACAGTATCTGTGGTTTCTTTAGTTTCTATGACAGTTTCTTTCCATGAAGGACCTGATTTATGGAAAACCGAATCTACTTTTGCTCAACTTACTAATGACAACATTATTCAAATTACAAGTACATCATCCTATACAGACGACTTTGGCAATTTCCATGTTATAGGTGAGGTAAATAACACATCAACAGATCCTCAAACGAATATCCTAGTTACAGCCCTTTTATCTGATACCAACAACAACGTTGTAGTTGGCAACTACTCTGCATTCTCCTCGATTGGAACTCTTAGGCAAGGTGAACTGTCGCCGTTTGATATTGTAATCCAGAATCCTCAACAAATTTTAGGCAAGTTTAACTTTATGGAGTTCTCTACTACTTCTCAACCTGCTACGGTCGAAAAACCAGCAACCCTTGTATTAAACGGAAGCAGTTCATTTGTAGACAATGTGGGAAATCTCCATATCACAGGTAACATAATTAACCAAGGACAATCTCCAGAACAGCTCTTGAATGTTGCTATGACATTTTATGATAATTCTAGCTTTGGAGTTATTGGAACACAAAGTTTTGGATTAAATGTAGGTAATCTTGCGAACAACCAAATGGCACCTTTTGATATCACTATCACAGATAACAAAACTAAATCTCAACCTGCTTTCTATTCACTTAACGTTGACTCAGTGCAGAGTTCTATGGGTTTCCCATTGAATCCCAAATTTCCCTTTGCAACGCTTGGAGGGTTTGTTGATGATGGTGGATTATCCTTAGATACAACACTAAATGCTAATCCTTTACCGCCAACAGTAAATAACTTTGATAGTAATAACGATCAGTCATCCTCCTCAGGTTCCAATAATGACAATTCGGATAGATCAGATTCTTCAACCAATGACTTAGAAATTGATATAGATATAGAAAAGGATCCAATCGTTAGGGGAAATATTCAAACCATTGACGTAATAGTTGATGATGACGATACACAAAATAGAATTGCTAATGCAGATACCGATGTTAGAGTATTTTATACCACTGAGTATGATAAGGGAGATAGTGAACAAACAAATAGCGATGGTATAGCGACATTTGAGTTTGAAATTGGTCCAAACTCAAATCCCGGCACCTTTGATGTCACAGCACAAGTCAACGCTCCGGGATATAATACAGAAACTGAACGAACAACTTTTGAAGTAATCGAGACGCCTGATGACTCTAATGACACAGGTAGTCAAAATAATTCCGCAGAAATTGACAGCAATAACGTTACTTTGACTGATGACGGTCAAAATCAAAGTAATGATGATTTAGACTGTGAAGACATTGACGAATCAAACATTCCTGTAGGAGACGAAGATCAAAACAACTTTGATAGCGATAACGATGGCATAGGTTGTGAGACTGATGAGGGAAATGATGATCAAACAAACAATAACGAACAAGATGGCGGAACAACAAATGAATCATCAGATACCAATCCAGAACAAACAGATGGAGATGGTGATGGAGTAAGTAATGAACAACCAATAGAAGAAGAAATTACCAATGGTAACGGTGCAAGTGAGAATGAAGAATAGGATACACTGATAACGAAGGTGATGAAAACAGAAGAAAATAGTGATGAGGAGGCAAACAGTGAGGAATCAGATAACGAGGGCAACAATTAAAAGTTGACTCTCAAAATAACTATCTTGGATTTCCTCCATATTGCACTAATACTGCTAAAACCATAAATTTTTTATTCCATTTCTTGTAATGAGACTTGGATTCTATTCAACCTTGAACCGTATCTCCACGATCCCATACATTGTGATCTCTCTAATGGTAAATATGAGTCGAGTTGAAGGGGTTGACACACACATATTTTCTCTACCTGAGACGGATGAAGTTTTAGAAACTTATAATAGGGATGAATAATGACTGATCATACTACTTTACTAGGTAATTGGTGATTATTTCTCATGACTTGTATTTGAACCTGTATTATTTACGGTTAAGTATCTCATATACTATCAAGTAGGAAATGATCCGACATACTTTTATTGCTTGGATTCGATCTAGTTTAGCTTAGTGTGAGATGGTATGAATTCTTATTACAATGATGATGTGGATGCTGGATATGTCAAATTCACAGATAATGATATAGTAAAAACCGAACCTATAAGCAAAAATATCTATGTTGATTTGGATAGAAATGACAAGCCAGTAGGAGTACAGGTATTAGGTATAAAAAATAATGTCAAACATAATATCGTAGGTAGACAGATAGAAAATAGTTTATCTGATGTAGAGTCTGACAAATTTAAGGAATTTGCAATTGACGAATATATTATAGAATTAAAGAATAAATTTGGAAAGTTTTAGCAAAAATGGAGAGGAGATAATTAACTTTTATTGATTACCATACAAGCTACTATCTGTTACTTTGATAGATGAAGAATGAATCCCTTTCAAAATCTATTTAATATATAGATCTAACCATTGAATAAAAAGTTGAATGAAATAAAGAACTGAAATTTTATAAGTATCGTCAAATACTGCTAATTTAACCTATGAGAAACTATCTCGTATTAGAATTCTATTACCACTAGAAACTTAATCCCCACGGCGGAGCACCATAGCATTTCTGTACTGATGCTTTCATTCTTTGCAATTTAATTCTAAAAGTGCTAGAATAATGCATCTCCCTTGCCTTGACTTTGCCAAGTTATTAGCAAACTATCTCTTTCACTCTGCCAACAATTCCATTTTCCAAAACAACCTTAATTCCATGGGGATGAGTCTTAGACCTTGTCAGTATCTCTTTTACTGTGCCTTCCGTCAGCTTGCCTGTTTTTTGGTCATGTTTTTGTACTACTCTTACTATGGAGCCTATCTTAATATCATGTCTCCTGTTCCCATTCAATGATTTTATACACTTTATAGTATCACATATAAAATAAGGGATTTCTTTATTGGCTCCTGTTTGAAGTGGAAAATTATCACAATTTATAAATAATATGTTGACACGCTAAGCAGATGAATACAACATCGATCATGATAAGCAAATAAATCATTAATTGAACTACTTTTGAGAAAACTCATTTGTATTAGATACCTACAACCACTAGGAACTCATACAAACTTCGTTTACTATTTGAAATCTATTAATTCCATATCTAATAAACGTCAGGATTAGTGTTGCTGAGATTATTGCTAATCCTATCTTTATAGTTTCTTCATTAAATTGAGAAAGTAATATCAAAGAAAAAAAATGATAACCAGGTCTACCTAATCAGGAAAACGTTTCATTGAAAAGGCGATGAAAATGGTCTATCTAATTTCTTTCTTATGTATCTTAATTAAAGAAACGTTCATTAATGAGAATACTATTGGAATGGAACAAGAATCCGCACTCTCCCTGGTGTAACTACAAACTAAAGACTAGGTCATATAGTGGTTGAGAAATGATGAAGAATTGCAGAGAAGATTCAGTAAAGAGATAACAACTAATGATGGGAAAATGGCAAATAATATTAATTAATTAAATTTTTCATAAAGTATTAAATTGCTGTTAACTTTCATGAGACAATATAATAGAGTAATCAGGTGTTAGAACCAAGCATAAACTCTAAGAATACCTAGTAACGTGTCGCAGCATTATGATATTCAAAATATTTATAAAAATATTTTATCGATATTAATCAAATTGCAATTAGAAAATGGTAAAGCTTTAGTAGGAAAGGCAAACAAGTATCTGAGTAATTTTATTTTGCTAGGTTGCATAGTAAAAAATAACATTATTTTCCATATAATATAGGAAACAGTAACAAAACGAATTAAAAAACAAAAGGAGAAAAAATGATTATTTGTGCTCAACAACCAGTACGATCGGGATTATGTTGTTGTCCTTTTTTCCATCCTGCTGCATATCCTTCGGCATATTGACCCTTGTCTCCTTCAGATGGGCCCACGC
Organism: Candidatus Nitrosocosmicus sp.; assembly: GCA_031177355.1. Lineage (GTDB taxonomy): Archaea > Thermoproteota > Nitrososphaeria > Nitrososphaerales > Nitrososphaeraceae > Nitrosocosmicus. The sequence goes on from JAPSGR010000023.1 coordinate 6,132, forward strand.
CACAGACATCCCAATTGTACCAGCCGTCTTTACACCCTGATATCCATGTATGGGTCTTTCCTTTCTCGTCTTCACACTTTACATGACTTGCTGCTTCTGCAGATTGATTCATCACCAATGGCGGACCTAAAGCTAATGTTGTAACTACTAAAGCTACAATAGTGATTTGTAATTTATAATTCAATACCTGTTGTAGAGAATGCTATTATATATTGAATGTTGTATAATATTATTAACTTAAATTGTACTTTTTTTGTTCAATAGCCATATCTCAGCAATATTATAAGTATCAGTAACAATTTCAACAGCTATTATTCTTTTACAATACTTATTTAAATCCCAGTGTAAAATACTTTCAAAATTCGACAGTGAAATGAGGTATTTATTCAAGGCCAATATACTTAAAAAATTTAGTTGAAAGAGTGGTTAGTCCAAATAAGACAAGCTAAAATTTTTTCTATTTTTTTTCCTCAAATAGCCCGAACATATTGTTTTCCGAATCTATGTAAATCCGTATATAACCCATATCTTTAACTGGCATTTTTGGCATAATGGCCTTACCACCAGATTGTTCTATCTTTGTAGTATACTCATCAATGGAAGGGACTGTAATATAGTTTGTGACTGTATGGTGTGGGGATTGACGTTTCATCATTCCGCCTGTAATACTCTCGTTACCTTTCTCATCTAGGGTTTTAAACATATAATAATCTTGATCGGGATTTTCTCCGCTAATTTCTTTTTTCATTTCCCATCCAAATACATCCTTGTAAAACTTTTGAACTCTAGTAACATCGTCGGCAGGTATCTCAAAGTGCTGTACTGTTGGCATACCTAGTTATCTCCTGTTTCTATATTCTTCTCTATGTTATTCATCACCGTATAATATTTTACATTCTATAAAAGTTCATACGGGATCAAAAGTATAGTATAGATAAAATTAAGTAGATATTATTTCAAATAGCCCAAACCTAAATTGTTTACATGTTATGTTTAATTAAACCAATTGAAAAAAGAGAATCAATAAAAACACTAGGTCAAAGATAAAATTTTAGAAGAACGAGAGAATGAAAATCGGGAACAGTCAGGAGATGATGGACAACAAGAGCAAGATGCAGCGAGCGTGGTAGTAACGATGACGTAGAACATAGCAGTGATGACGAAAGCGATGGTGAATCGAATGGCGATAACGACGAATGATCATCTTAATCTATCCAAAATAGCTCAAAGGTCATTCTGTACTCTAATATTCGAGTAAAACCATCAACCCTTTTTTCTAACGTTGACTAATTTTGTATAATTTATTTAATCTTGTGATATTAAATATTCTGATTATTTGCTTCTAGATTTTATTCGAACTTAAATCGTATTCTCATAGATATATTCGATTAGAGTCTGTCACTGGACAATGCTATTGTTTCTAAAACAATATTTCAAAATATTAAAAAAACTTTGATATAAAATGAAAAATTTCGAATGAATGTTCTTATTTATAAGAAAGAGATAATAAGAATAAAAATCCTTAATAACATAATCAAGTAGTTTAACTCACTTGTTAACCAAATCTATTAAGTATACATCTGTTATTTTGCTTCCTATTTCCGTACTAATCAGTTATTACACCACATATGCATTTTTGGGCACAGGCTGAACCTTCTGGTAAAATACAATGTTGGAGAACTGGAACAGTGAAACAAACTTCTTGTCATGATCATATTATTAACCGGAGCCCATCGAATCCCGCTGGCAAACTTGTTACCTACTGTGCTGACTGCGAAGAAGGTCCCGGCGGGTATGTTCAAAACTGTAGCGAACGTTATATTCAGATGTTTCAGCAAGATCCAAAACCTCCATTTAGCGAACGGATATCGCCCGGTGTTATTGAGCAGACTCAACCGCTATCACAACAGGAGTCGGACAGTATTAACGAAAATGTTGCTCCTCAACGGGATATTACAGAATAATTATCAACTTATGAAACCTTGGAAGGTGATAATGTTGCCTATAAAGAACAGAATAATGACTTTACACAATCCGAAGAAAACAATGATGAAGGGACTCTTAATGGTGAACAGAATGATACGAATTCATAGAAGAGTAACAATGATCGGTAGTTGATAATGAAAATAAATATAATTAGTTCACTTTCTATGTTGAAATTGCGTTAATTAACTTTACTATTTGTTTGCTGAGATTCATTTCAACCTTGAACAGTATCTCCCCACGGATATAGCCAGTTCTAAATACCATGCTTTGTCACTCTACCAATCTAGAGTTATATCAGGAAAATTATTTGTGTGTGTATTATCAAAGGTTGGTGCCACATAAAAAGACCTGTCTTCTTCTACGACTTGGAAGCGCCAATTCTATTATAGATAGCATCTGCTTTTATCCAATAATAATATTTAATGTTATATGGATATTCTATCATCATTTTTTGAAAATTTAAATATTGCATTAGGTCTTGACCCAGGACTTGTATTGTCCATCATTTTAAAAACACTTATTATAACAGGCATTTTACTAGTCATAATAAAATGGCTTGGAAGCAAGGGAGTTGGTCAATTTACTACTTATCAATTAATAGTTGTTTTGAGTTTTGGAAACATAGTTGGTGAAGCCATCATTAATAGTGATATATCAACCGCAGCGATGACAGCCGCAGTAGTAATGATCGTAATTGTGTTTAAATTGTTGGATTATCTAAGTGCTAAGAATAAAAGATTAGAAAAAATAATAAATCCTGATATTATACCGTTAGTCAAAGATGGAATTGTTGATAAAGAAGGTATGGTAAGGGCTAGAGTCGGAATAAAAGAATTTGCCTCTTTTATGAGATTAGCAGGTATTAGAGACATTAATGAAATTGAGATCTCTAATTTAGAATTAAACGGTCAGATTAGTTTCATAAAGAAGAATAAATAAGATACTTTTATTTAGGAAACTTAGATTTAGACCGAACCTCCTCTAAGGATCCAATATTGTCACGAAACCTAGCCTTCACTTTTTTGTTAATATCAGTATTGAAAATTGAAAATTGAAAATAAATGAATCTTTGTTCAGATGTTAAAACAAATTGGCTTAATAGGATGGTTCATACCTATCTCGATGAATTGATTACTTTACATAGGGGTTATATTCAATCTTGAATCGCATCTTAACTTACACATACTGATTGATTTTACTGGCTGGTAAATGTTGTTATTTCACACTTCAAATCCTGCTTGTAGAATGAAGAAAACAAATTGATTTGAATAAGGAGTAATATAAACAATAATAAAATTTTTGAAATTTACTTGAAATCAGATAGAGACTGAGAAAATCCACCTAGTCCTTGAGACTGTTTTACCGAGTCCTTCTTTTCTAAGATACCTCCGTCAAAAACTGAATCTGGAATTCTGGGATTTGTATCTGCTTCAGACTTGTTAGGAACCTCTTTGCAATTGGATTTTTGACCTGTATTAAGATCCACATCACACTCTAGGCATTTAATATTGTCATCTGGGCCATCACAACATGTCTCCTTATTTGTGCCGTTATCGTATACACAGTCAAGGAAGGTATATTCACCACCATTATCCAATGCCATTGCTCCATTTAATGATGTATTTATCATAAATATAGCTAGCACTGATATGATGCCTATGCCAAGTAGAGTGCTTTTTGATTTTGTTTTGTCGTTTGATTTATTCATAATTCCCCTCCATATAAAAAATATTAAAGTATTGCCAATTATATGCAATATTCTTATATTCTGATATCCTTAGAATTAAAGAATTAAAAAGAATCAATTAAGGATTTAGAGTCTTGAATTTTCTATCAATGTGCAACAAAGTATAGTTTGACTATATTGTTTGTTTAATCTCCTAGGTTAATCGTTTTGACTTTTGTGCTGTCCAATATTTACTGTTCTTGTATTTTGAAACACAGTAAAACACCCAGTTTATAATATTTAAGCTCCTATAACTTTAGAAATATTAAATCATCCAATGATAATATCATAAAGCTATTTTATTAAAGAGTTGCCTTGATATCATTTGGTTAAATCCAATAAACTTCCAATATATAACTTTTCAGACCAAACGAAACTATATATCATTATAACTTGAATTATCCTGTGATAGAATTCTATTCAACCTTGAACCCTGTTTCTATGGGCCTACTGTGCTATTTCCTTTTAGATGAACTGTTATCTTCAATCATAGTTTTTCTGGTTCAGTCTGACATCTGTCTACACTCCAAGATTCCATAAAATGACAAATAGGAATATTACCACCCCAATGTTTGTGCAGACTTGGCTGCGGCTTTATCGAGGACGTCTTTAGACGAAGCTGCCGTTCCGTTGTATACTTGCTGTATAGCTTGATGTATATATTCGGATATCTCTGAATATTCAGGAATGTTTGGTCTGCTCCCACCTAATGAGATCATTGAAACCATTTCTTCATAGTACGGAACCGATTCCTTTAGTGGTTGAGAGGCTGGACCATCACCTAATACGTGTTGAGTAGGCAGATAGCCCATGTCTCGAAGAAATGGCGATAGTATTTCAGGCTGGGCCATTATAGTTATCAATTCCCAGGCAAGATCACTATTTTGCGAGCTAGATGGTACGGCCAACGCCCATCCTCCCATCATAGTTGAAGTAGGAATTGTGGAGTTAGGTACTGGAAACATAGGGATGAACCCAATCTTTTGTTCTAATGTTGGCCAGGATTCTGGTGGAAAATAATAGGGCGTCCATGAACCCCCTAACACCACGGGAAAGATACGGTTAACAAATTCCATTTCCCCAGTTTGATTGCTTGGTTCTATACCCGCATCTACCTGTTTTTTCAGAAAATCCATCGCTCTTATCCCTTCAGAGTTATTAAACGCTGGAAACCAGTAGGCACCTTTTGTAGGATGACCCTGGCGTAACTCGAGGATTTCTCCTCCAAGCATCCAAAGATACGGATACCATACGTCTACGTTATATGAAGCACTTAAAAGATGGACTCCTTGAACTACTCTATCTCCAAAAAACTCTTTCAATTTAACGGCAGAGGCAATATATCCGTCCCAGGTCTTTAATGAATTAGGATCAACTCCAGCTTGTTGTAACATGTCTTTCCAATACCACATACCTCTAACATCTGTCCACAGCCATAGACCGTACAAGGTATTGTTATAAATAGAGCCTGCAAGGTTTGCTTGATATAGATCTGACATTCTATCCCATTGCTCAAACTCAGAAGTGAGATTTTTAAGCAAGCCCTTTTCTGCAAATTCCCCAAGCCAAATTTGATCTACTGAGACAAGGTCTACAGGATTGCCACTTGATAATCTATCCAATAGCTGAATTCTTGTTTCATCATAAGGAAATTCAGTATATTGTAGCCTTATGCTCATGTCTGGGTGCCGTTCATTGAGTTCATCAAGTGCAGGCTGGAACAATTGATTATAATCTCCTGAATCGCCTAAGTTGTCAAATAATCCTTTAAGAGTAACATTATTTTTTTCAAATGCTGAGGATATACCTGTTGACTGGTTTGATGGAAGAAGAGTAAAAGAGTTATATATTTTGCTCTGAATGTTCGCTGTGTCGTCTGATAAACTGGTGGCAGCAGTAGTAGCTAGTACAGAGTGTACAATTGTGGGCATTGTAAAGACCATTATTAACAACATGACAACAACTCTATCCATATTGACAATATAACAACTGTCAGTTTTGCATAATTGCACTAATATACTCGATATCGCTCTGCTGACCACGACTCTGTTGTTCTCCGCAACGATTCATAAGAATGATCCTCTCTTAAAAAGATCATGTTTTATTCTCCGAGGTCGAAATAGAATACTCAAACAAGATCCATTTTCATATACTACTGCATCCCAACTAGTCTTTGTGTGTTTCTGATTTGTTTTACTATGTTCTAACGCACCCAAAATTAATGATACTATGACTGATAATGATGCTCTGTTTAGCCGGAATATAAACCAGAGTATGACATCTTATGTCAAATGATTTTAGATTCAATTCAACATTGAATCGTATCCCCACGGCGTAGCACCACAGCATTTTGTACTGTTGTTTTCATTCTTTACAATTTAATTCTAAAACTGCTAGAATATTAGAGTATTGCATCTAGTTAGCAAATGCCATATATTTTTTCTCTAGTATCAAAGATATGAATAAAACAAGTGTTCAAAACAACAAAAGCAAACTCTTTATTGCATCAGTAGCAGTAGTGGTCACATTAGCTCTCTTCGCAAGTCCTCTCGTGGCTATGGATGATGCTTTTGCAACCAAAAAGAAAAAAGGAAATAAGGCCTCACAGTCAATAGAGCAGTCACAGTCTTCGGTGCAGAACGCTCTGTGTGCTTCTGGAGCAAATACCTTCCTATCATGTAATAATTTAAGCTTCCAAAACCAAAAGAACACCGGAAACAATGCATTAGCACAACAAGGTGTTAACGGAAACTCTGCAGACCAAAGCATCAGCCAATCACAATCCTCTGGACAAAACAGCCAGGTGGTATCAGGTGGAGATACAATAGGCTCTGGCAACAACATTAACGTTCAGAATCAAGAAAACTCTGGAAGCAACGCAGCAGCACAAAGCTAAATCCAAACCCTTCTATCTTTTTTTGTATTTTCAATTTATTTTAAGATTAATTCAATTAGGATTAATTATTTCTATTGAAAAGATTGCTGTTGGATCGCTATGATTTGGATCTATAATTTATAGTATAAAATTCATTTTATTATATGGCAAATGTGAATCCAATTCCACAAGGTTTTCATTCAGTAACTCCGTATATTATAGCGTCAGACGCCTCAAAGGTGATAGACTTTTTAAAACTAGCATTTGATGCAAAAGAAATTGATAGATTTGAAACAGAAAACTCAATAATGCATGCAATAGTTCAAATCGGTGACTCTAAAATCATGATTTCTGATTCCAATGAAAATATGAAACCAATGCCTTGTTTTTTATATCTATACGTTGAAAATGTTGATGAAACTTACCAGAAAGCATTAATTGCCGGCGCTACCTCTATGAGGGAACCCACAGATGAATTTTACGGAGATAGAGGTGCAGGAGTTTTAGATTTTGCAGGTAATAACTGGTATATTGCAACCCACAAGAAGGATGTTTCAAGAGAAGAACTAAAAAGGTTGGCAGAAGAACAGATGAAGAAAATCACAAATAAGGAATCATAATCATTTGTAGTTTGCCTATCAATAATACAAACAATCCAACTGTAGGTTTTTAGTTTAATCTTCTATGATATTCTGTATGGAATTTATTTAATGGTAAATAGTATCATAATTGTAGTTTATTGGAATATAATAAGAAGCAAGGTCAAATTTATTTCAAGTATTGCCGAACCCTTATACTGTAAGGAACCTAATTCCATCGATGTAAGTTGAACTCTATTTTTTATAATGTCTGAACTTGAAGATTACGTCAACCACAAAAATGTACATTGACATCCGTTGACACTAATATAAGTTTGTAAGTTACAATACTAGATAATTGAAATAAGTTATAAATATACAAAGACAAATATGCTTAAAAGAATTATCATTACAGTTGTAAAATATACTGTCTTTTGATTTGCCGAAGTTCAAATATTGTTACTAAAAATATTAGTCACTAACTTTTTCATTTGAAAAGGATATCGTCTTGATTCCGACCTATTACAATTTGATAATATCGTCTACTGAAAATTTTTATTTGATTTCGAAATAATAAAATCCGATGTATTAATTATGAAAATCCCAAAAAAATAGCTATTCTTTAAGACTTAAAGATATTGTTGATTCTTTGATTTCCTAAATTATTTCGGTTTTTGCACTCATTTCTATTTTAATTTAGCGCTTACCTTGATCATATGACTCATACTGTAAATAGCAGGACATCTCTCTTCAGCCATGTTAATCAACTGTTGAAGCTTTTGCTTATCCATTTTATTTTTTTCTTCCATTTGTGCATCAATTTCAAAATTTATCCCTTCTGTAATAGGTTCATCGGAAATATCAAATGTTTTTGCAAAATTAATGTTGCATTCTGCATTTATTCGTAATTTATTAAGTTTGATACCATTACTGGATAGAATACTTACGAATGTGGTAATATAACAGGAGGTTATTCCTGCTACACAATAGCCCATAGGTCCTAATCTGTTACCACCACCTCCTAAGAATGACGGTGAATCTATTTCAATCACTTCCTTACCTTTCTCATATGCTAATTCCGTTTTGAATTGGTATCCTTTTTGAATATCAAAATTCCATTCTCCTTCTAATTTAACTGGTTTCTTCAAAAACTGCATGTCTCTTTGTCCGCTTTCTATGGTTTTTTGGATTTTGTCAAGGTCGATATTGTTTATTTGATTTGACATACTTAATACTATATTCTTACAATTATTAAATAATGAATGCCAGATTTAACAATCCTTTTAGTCTATCAGCTATACCTTTCATGGTTATTCGTGGAAGATAGATAATATTGATGTAACTAGAAATTAAATACGGTAAGTACGAGAGTAAATTAAAAAAAATAGTAAGGATAGATCTTAATTAGAGATATCCTTAGACAATACCACCAATAAATTTACAGAATTAGTAGACGATAATCTATCATCGCTTGTGATCGAATTCAATGTCATACCGTCGATCTCAAATCCCTCTTTTTCAATTGTATCAACTGCCTTCCAAATCGAACCAATATATTGTGATTTCAATGCGATTAGAGTCGGACTTCTATCTATGGATGTTTACCAAGTTAACAGATTCGCCTTTATTTACATACAAATTATTTACTCATGGCATCTTGGTACCCTTCTTGGATTAATCTGTCTATGGTTTCATTTGTAAAGTCAGTAAGTTTTCCTGAAATACTATTATTGTCATCTTTACGTTGTATCTGAATTATTTTTGTTATTTTGAAAGAGTTCTTTAGTATATCGACATTTCTCTTAATTTCTTCAGTCGTAAATCGTCTTGGTGTATACTCCTCTAATATTCTGTTAATTTTCTCTTTTAGTAATTCATCCCTATCTCCAAGACTAATCAATTTTTCAATCAAATTCACGTAGTCTGTATATAGCCTATTCGTTTTTGCATCGCATCTATTACCAAGTTTTATGTCAATACTCCTCTCTTTAATCCACTCAAAATCATATGCAACTGCTTCTCTAACAGTATTGCCATTATTTTCTCTGGGATCCAACAAATTTACTACATATATTTCCAAATCTGGAATTCTCTGAATCTCTTGTGGCTCTTGTGATTTACTGCTATAATCATCCATTTTTTTGCGTCTTACTTTTACTCGAAACGAACTTTCGAGATTTTTTGATCCTATTCTTTTTTCCCAGAATCTCTGATGTGAGTCTACCAACTCTTTAATTGGAGTATTACTCAAGAGTCCACCATCCCAAAACTTACGTTCATCTATTTCCTCAAAAGCATATACTTCAGGTATGCTTGAACTTGCGATAAGATGTTTGATACTAATACCTTCATTGTATTGCATTATGATGGATTTTCCTAAATGTGATTCACCATATTTTGTTTCTCTTTTTCCTGGGTCACTCTCATAGCTGTCAAATGTGACTGTCGTTCCTTCTGTAGAATCAACACTCACTATAAGCAGCCTCGGTTCTCCATCATCAAAACTAGTGGCTATAGGAAACTTGGCAAATTTTTCTATACTCTTTCTTAATGGTTGATTGTCATACACAAGCCATTGATTTTGAGAATCACAAAATCTATTATCTTGCTTTGGGGGATATATTGGCTTGAATACCTTCTCTACACCTGACTTAGAAAATTCTTTTACTGAATAATATCTTCGTGCAGATTCTTCTGATGCTATTAAGGGGTTTCCTTTTTCATATTCTTTTTTCCATTGTTTTAATGCCTCTGATATATTTGGGGTAGGGGTAGACAAATACTTCCAAAATTCCTCAAGCTTTTCTGAAGCACCATGCCATGTTTTATTTTCAACAAAATAACTAACAAGTATGGCGCCATTGATGGCACCTATTGATGTTCCTGCAATTATATCAAATAAAGGAACATTTTTTTCATTACCTCCAATTTGACTTTCTCTAATTTTTTCATAGAGACATTTAAACACACCAGCTTGGTAAGCGCCCAACGCCCCGCCCCCTTGCAAAACTAATGCTCTTTGAACTTGAGGAATGGAATATTTATTTAAGTTTGACATGAGGACACATTACTCTATAGTTTAGATTTTTAATGGGCTTCCCACATTATCGATTTCCTTATTACCTTTATCATTGGAGGAAGGATAATTGCTTGCATTCGCTCCTTCGGTGTGTTTATCATCTTTAATAATAAAATTATTTTTGGATTTTTTCTTTTTTATACGTCCAATATATTTTGATACAAGCTGAAATTCTTCTTTGAACCCGGTATACTTCCAATAAAATTTGTTAAAAAGAGTTGAAATAACAAACCAGATAATACTATTTAGTATAATAGTAAACAAGAATCCATAATAATATGCCATAATTGTCCCAGTTATTGTGCCGCCTATTAGATAAGGCATTTGACGTTTTAATACTGATTTTAATAAGCTATCCAAAAAATACTACTCATTTCTTATTGTACAACATAGTTTATAGACTGGTGTGAAATGAATAAAATTTTTATGAAAAGGGTTAGTACGATTATTTGAGGATAACAAGTTTTGTTATTTCCTATTTAAACTACAGGACCTCTGCACCATTGTATCATAATGACTATTAATATGAGATTCTTTTACTTTAGGATCTACATTTGAAGAACTGTTATCTTTCTGAAACTCATCTGGGTTGTTAGTAGAATTTTAATTCATATTTAGAACCTTGTTGTCATTAAATTGCATTATAACCCCTTTACCACAAGGAACTTAATCCCCGCCCGCCCAAACTAAATTTCATGAATTAGCTAATTATATAATATCAGCACAAATTTCTAAGGATGGGCACTGTTACTAATATAAAGTCATTAAATTAGGATAGTATGCTAAAATAGCTAATTTATTCTATACTTCAAATGCATTTTAATCAAAATGGTATATGTTATCTTTTAGAACAAAAAGGATGAAAATTGGTTTGAAAGGACTGTAATATACAAGTGGAAAGCCAAAAGACGTGGAATGTACCTTACAAGTTTGGATATTATTTTTAGAAAGAGAGAAAAAAGGAAGTGAGGATGTTTTTTGTTTCACTACCTGGCTCTATGGACCAGTAGCATTAGTAGTAGTAGATGGTGCATGTTCACACATACCAAGTAATTTCACGTGAGTAGCGTGGTCAAAGAAACCTCCTTAAAACTCGAGGTTTGTGACGTTAACGCACTGTGTTTGGTTGTTAAATCCGAACTTATTGTATGCTAAGGATTGTTGTGGTGTCAATAGAACCATCATAGACATCATTACTATCGTTACTCCAAGAACCACTGGGAGGGCTAGTTTCGTATTCATTGACCGTGTACAAGAATCCTGATATATAAGCGATCGATATTAAGTATCATCTATGTGCTTACACCAAGTCTCTGACCTCTATAATATTCAACAAGCATGAACATCTATTCTCATATTGGTTTTCAAAGAAGAAATATTAATAGATCAGGTAAACAGCGCAATACATTCGCTTAGAGATATCTTGTTTATACTGTTTTCATAATGTTTATTCAGCTCAATTGATAAGTTCAGAATAGATAATAATACAAAAATAGTTTATAATAGTCCGTTTGAGGCATTATGGAATGAACTTTGAATAGGATGGGATAATTTTGTTTCGCAAAATAGCGTAACGTTAATGAATTTATCTGACACATTGTTTGATGCCTATTGTGAGTCATTTTGTAACTCTATGAAACAAAACATGCATATGAATATCTAAAGAAATATTGTTATTTTATGTATAAGCAAAAACAACAAATAAAATTATACTAGATTTACAAGTAGTTTATTTGAGGCAATTCTATTAGGACTATACTTTCAGTATATTCATTCTTAAAATAGAAGTTGGCAGAACCGAAAGTAATCATATTTTTATATTGGCAGTTCTAAGGAAGCTATATAACTTGTTTTATTGAACCAATATCGGTATGAATCCTTACACACCCAAACTAATTGATACTTAAGAGGATAACGATATTATGACCTTCAGTGATTTGAATATTCTTTTAAACGCGAATGTTTTATCAATTTAGATTTAGTGCATCATTTAATTGTTTCTTTACAAGTGTATTCAGTCAAAGATAGATTTGTAAAATAAAAAATTTCTCAAATGTAATATGATACTTAAATTGTAACAAGACTATATTCAGCATCCTAATTCTTTAATTGACAAAAAGGCTTCAAGAAATTAAAATTTGTATGGTTAACGATATAAATCCGATATAGCACATGATAACGGCTAAACACTATTCAATATAAAAAATGATCGAATATGGGATTCTATTCAACCTTGAACCGTGTCCCCACGGATATATTCAAATCGATAGGTTCTCTATTTCTTATTTGATTAAGGAAGAAGATTTGATGAAATACTTCATCTAATATTCTTGCAATATTTTTAATAGAATGGATTGATGATACAATAAAGTGGACGAATTAACATTTCGTCAGTTAAAAGAATCAAACTATTCTTATCCCATATTGACTGAAGTCATGTTTGATTATAATATGATGCTTGAGATGGTGTATCATTCAATGACTATAATTGAGAAAGGATATGATACTGTATGGGACTCTGGCATGTTACATTTTCTGCGAACCTATTTTAAAGACGGGATGAAATTTATTGAAAAATTGATTATGGAAAAAGGAATTAGAATTAGGCTAATTATTGAAGCAAATAAAGAGAATATAGAATATGTCAATGAAATGAGTATGTATGATATCAGATACTTAGATGACATAAAAGGGAACTTTGGAATATATGATAGTAGAGCATACATGGTATACATTTTTCATAGAGGTAGCGATAAACCTGATCAGACTCTCTGGAGTAATTCAAAAGCCTTAGTGGATAAACAACAAGCATTATTTGATAAACTATGGAGCATGGCTAAACCTATTACTATAAGAAGGAAGGAAATTGAATATGAAGAAAATAAAGGTATACAGAGATCAATTACAAACTTTGAGAAGGTATTAGAAGAAATCCGCTCTTTATTTCTTACTAGTAAGAATGAACTAACTATATTTACATCCAATAAAATTCTTTGTAGTATATTAAATAGAAACAACTTTGTAAGGCATTTACCCGAGTTACTTGAAAGAAATCTAACGGTCAAGATATTAACCGATAATATAGATGAATACTTGATAAAACAGGTCAAATCATTCAACGAGTTAAACGTGAAAAATCCTATCCAATTAGGATATTCAAACAAGTTGGGTGATCTAAATGAAATGGTTATAATCGCTGATAATAAGCGACTACTTACTACTCGATATGATCAGGATAATAATTTGTTTGCAACTTTCTCAAATGAAGAACATAGCATATTAGTTCAAGAATTAATGTTCGAAAAATATTGGAATGAAATAAAGAGTCTCGAAATTGTAAATGACTAAATCTTCAATCTAGCGTAGAAGACTATTATTTTTAGTTATATTTTTTATTATACTTGTCAAGACTCTCAATTCAACCTTGAATCGTATCCACACACGCCCAAAGTCAGTGATCTTTTTTTTTGGTAATACATTTATTCACTATGCTTTTAACTTCATCTTCTCACCCACAGTAGTTTACGAAATTCTGAATTCAATTATTACATTAAATACCACAAATTTAGAAATATCCATAGTTTATCTATCATTGTGTTCACGTAGAATACATGAGCAACGATGAGCAAGCAGAAAGTAATTCATCAGGAAACGACAAGTTGAAAAAAGAGATGTTAAAACCCGTGACTAAGACAAATTCCGAATTAGATAAAGAGTTGGAGGAATTGGAAGTAGAGAGTTCAGGAGGTGGAAAGGATGGTGGAGCAGGTTAAAGTAATCCTTATTACTATTTGAATTATCTAGAAGTCACATCATATATTTAATTTGGTATTGGATTATTTAGACATGCACCAAACTCCTAGTTAGATACATGTGGTTAACTTGTGAGATTCAAATAACATTTGACAGATTCCCAAAACAGTCTTACTAAAGACCCTAGGATATATCTAAATGTGGATTTAGTAATATATAAAAAGTATAAAAACAAACATAAAGATAATCAGTTATTGTTCTTCTAATTTACTTTTAACATTTTGTGCTGCTTGCTCTAAACCCTGTCTGATTTTATCTTCGGCTTGATTGCCAGTCAAAAAATTACCAACCTTACTTGCCGTAGGTAATTTATAATTAATTGTGTGACTAACCATTGTTGAAGTATTTCCATTATTTTGGAATTCCTGTATGCTTTCCCAACTCTCAAATGGACCATCAATTTGTCTTGTTACTAATCGTTTATTTTGTTCTTTTTGGGTTACTTTTAGGATCATTTCTTCGCTTTTTCCCATATATTGGCCTTCAACTTTCATTTCTGAGCCTACTTCACTTTTTTGTCCTGATACATTTTCTGATTCCTTTACTAGATCATGAGGCCATGATTCTTTGATGTTATCAGGATTCGTATAAAATTCAAAAACCTTTTCTATAGGTGCATCAATCATAATTTCTGTTTTAAATGTTGGCATATCAAATCATTGATTATATCGTTTATAACTATGCCCTAAATTAAAAGGTAAGAATTCATCATTCAAAGAGATTCTTATAATCCTAACAAGTGTGAGTTTGTCCAATCATCTAATGACTTTAAGATTAGATTCAAAATAAATCTATTACTAAACTGCTTGGAATTGTGACTTAGATTTTGGAATTGTGATTTAGATTCTGCCTCATTGCTTTTGAATCTTGTTAAAAACAGCGATTTGAAACTGGTTGCAGCCAACCTAGATGATGGTTTATCTGATGCGGTTGAAGTTGAAATGAACCAAGCCGAAAAATCGGATTGTAATTCAAACACTTTGTAAGAAGCCACAATTACTGATAACCAAGAAGGTAATGATTAGGATACCGGTGAAACAAAAACTCTGAACAATGTCAATGGGATAGTGTTATGGAGCGATGGCGAGGATGAACCAATAGAGTTTGCCGACAATGATTTTGTTGAAGCAAACATCAATTTCTTTAATTGATAAGAAAATGGCAGTTCAAATTTACTCACAACCATCTACTTTTTTTTGATTAGGATCATTTATCCAATTTTAGTAAAACTATTTGTAAATAATGATTCTATTCAACCTTGAATCGTATCCCCACGCGCCCAAACTAAATGATACTATAAATAGAAACGTAAATAGTTTAGATAATAAAGTAGGTGTGATCTAATTGTTATTCTTTGCCTATCAGACTCAAACAATGGCTAATTAAGATAACATCTTTTTTGGTTGATATTGTCTTAATGAGGATTATAAATAAATTTTGGGTTTTCAAGTTCTGCCATCATTTTTAAAATTAGGTTTGTAGCAATTTTGGATGCAATCGGTCCATCCCAAAAGTCTGGATTTACAATATTTATAATATTTACTATGCCAATAAAAATCATAAAACAGATGACAAAACCAAAACCAATTTGAATGTATATTTTGGCTTTTTTTAAATTATTAGATAATACATACAAAGATGATATTGAAAAAAATATGACACTAAGAACTGCAAGGGTTACAAAAATAGAGCGGTTTGGAAACTCAACAGGGGAAAATGAAGAAATGGTCAACAGAATAAGTATTCCACTTATTATTGTAGAATTAACTATTATGAGGTCTTTGGATTCTAATTGCATATTCATTTCAATTGTAAGATCTTCTCATGTAATAACCGTCGCTGATACCAAACATATTTTCAACTCACACTTTAATTGTCAACATATTGTGGCATTTTGAGTCCATCTATAAATCATAATTAGTATATTTAACATTCTTGTAGATTTTAGTTCATTAGTTTTTATTTATTTTTTTGCTTATCCATTCACTCCAAGGTCCTATCTTCAAATTTGGTCTGGGCTCCTCGTCAAGTAAAGCCAGATATTCAAGAAGATGTCCATCGGGATCATGAAAGTAAACTGAAGCAGATGGAATAAAGGGTATCACAGTGGGGTCATCTGTTTCTTCTTCGTAGATGTTTAAAGGTACGATTCCTTTTGATCGTAAAGTGTTAGGGACGTTAAATAAATCATTAATGTTTACCTTAAATGCTATATGCAATTTTAAACCAATCGGAGCCATATTTGTTGACCATAATCCAAGCATTGATTGCTCTGGCCTTCCTGCAAAAAGGAATGCACAATTATGTTCAATGTCTTTAATACCAAACTGAAGACCTATTACATCCTGATAAAAAGAGATCGACCTTTCAAGATTACTTACTGTAAGATGAGTCTCATAAAGTCTCTCTATGACTGGCAATTTAGTCAAACTGTTTTTAGGATGTTTGATCTTGTCAACCACTTTTTTCCGGTCACTTAATGTAAAGGTTGATGTGTAATCATTGTTGTGTGCAGATACTATCTTTAGAGTTTGACCTTTTCCTTCGATTTTTGTTGCTGTTATTGTTGCTATAAGGTTGAGTAAACCATGACGAGCCATTGGTATTGGAATCCCTTCCGGTGTTCTATGACCAAAAGATTCCCATTTAATTTCTATTGATACTATATTATCAGTAATCCATTTGTTTCTAAAGGATTTAACGTCAAGTGTTGCTTCCTTTAGCACTGTTTGAAAAGGGTATGCATGCTGATGCTCAATTTCACTTTTTCCTACCATAGTAGTTCCAGTTACATCAGTCCATTCAGCCTCTTCTACCAAAAGGTTAGCAAAGGTCTTTGGATCATGTCTGTTAAATGCATCTCTAAAATCAAATACCAAAGACCACACTAAACTATCCTTATGATTTGTTTCGTTGTTTGTATTTTCATCAATATCGCAGCCTTCTTTTTCAATCATTCAGAGCAATCCTCTTGGTATCTTCGTGTATTATTTAATTTGTGTATGTATTTTAGATTTTTGTAACTATGCTATCCACCAATCACAGGGCCTCAAGCAACGGTAGGTATGTTCCTCAAGATATTCCACATCATCGCTGACCAAAAATGTAACCACCTTTGTAACATCTTCTGGTTCGTTAGATATGTCTTTAAGGTCAAACGATGGACTAAAAAGTTTATTTTATTCGTCTTTCATACTATTCGAGTCTCTATTGAGTTGTAAAAATACAGCAGAAACCACCGGTTCCGATCCTTTGAGTTGTTGCAAACGTAATTTCATGTCACTAATCAGTGATGGAATAATAACTATGGAAGAGTGGGCTATAAGAACTCCTTTCCCTTTATTTCTGTTACTTTTCAAATAATAGATTCTATTCCATCTTGAACCGTATCCCCACGTGCCCAAACTAAATGATACTCTATATGGTAATGATGTTATAACTACCGGAATTTGAAACATTAGCCTCATACTTGAATCAAAATTTTGAAAGAAATTGTAGAGGAAGAGTTAACTATTCAGGATGTTTCATGCAGCCTCGCGATTATTATTTAATTCTGTTGAATCAAAATAAACCGTAACTTCTACTTGAGTATCCTCATATTGGACAATAAATGTACATTTATGATTTCCCTTAGCAGGAGCAGTTATCCATGCGTCTATTTCAGATGCTACTTCCTTGTCATCAATCAACCAAATATAGTTTTTAATTCTAGTTTTTGGTATTGTAAGTGTATTTACTGCAGCACATAGTCTCATAGTTCTTCCAGCAATTATAGACGATGTTTCATTCGGATGAAGGATACTAATGATTGGAGGATGCGAAGGAATTTCAACTGGTTCAGATTCCATAGTTGCAGTATAAAAACCATCATTTGCCAATAAACGAAATAGTAGGGTTTCGGCAGGCAAGTCGTCTAATTGGAATTGGTATCTATCTTCATGTATACCTGTTGCAAGACTGTTCCATGATCTCCCTTTATCTTTTGAAAATTGTAAGCAAAAATCTTTCTCATAATCTGAAGACATCTCGACATTCCAATCCGCTACTCCAATGCCTTCAATAATTTTTACTTCAAACTTGCTAATATGGGGCTTACTCTCAGGAGCATATCTTTTCCATATTTTTATATCTTCCTTTCCATCATTTCCTCTCTTAATTATATTCAATTCAGTTCCTGAATAAATATCAGGAATCATGGCTTGGAAAACAAAGGGTGGGCTAAAATCATCCGGATTCCTTTTACCATGGCATCTACAATCATGTCCATAAGACTTTAAACTCATTACGGGTACACTTACTACATTATTGCTACGTTCATCAACTAAATTGGCTACCAAGTCTGTTTGTAATGCATCAGGGATAGATGGAAGAGCATTAACTCTCATTATACTTTTGATTTCAGCCTGATGTTTTTCATTGAAAATACCAATGATTGAGATTATATTCTGGGCTTTCATTTTTAAGTTTCCTGGATTTACCTCGGACCTTGGAGGATCAGGTATGTACTCCCAAGGCCACAGGTATGGATCTACAAGTTCTGGAATATTAGGTTTTGATAATTTTAGTATCTGAGGATTAAATCGGTTATTATTATAAAGTCTTGCATAATGATATAGTGATATCCAGTTTGGGAAACAGTATGACATATAATCCTTTTCTGTGGGAGTATGAATTGTCCCATTGTTGATATCTAAACCATATTCTCCTAATGATGCAGTTGGAGTATTGACAGGATCATAGGGTTCATATACAGGATAATTGGGGTCCCCTGGCGTGCCACATGGACCGTGAGAAAGATTTGCTGCGTGGCCTATTTCATGGGCCATTGTAATTTGTCTGCCATTAGGACCGGTACTAACCCCACTGGATTCACATCCGCCAACATTTTGAATTGGTGTGTCTGATGGCAATAATCCATAGTAAATAACATCAGTGCGGTTACCATCATTAGCTTTTACCTGTGCAACGGCAGCGTTAAGTGCTAACCACTGAGGAGAACATCCGCCAGGCCCAGTTGCCAATCCTGTTAGCGGAGTACTCCATTGCATTGTCCCCGCACTAGAAAATATTCCCTGTGATTGAACTGGATTGGTTGTAAGAGTCCAAGCGGCCGTATTCTGTAAGTCAGCGACCGTCGGAGCAGGAAGATTTATGTTTGGAGGTGGATTACCTGCTACAGTAGGATCTGGTCCATTGTAACTGATCATTATGCCTCTTAAGGATAATGTTTGTAACAGCATCACATTTACAGATATTTGAAATGTGTTTAAAGGTGAATTTGTATTCCCTCCTTGTAACCATATTTTGGCTGTTAGTCTGATATTCATTGACATCAGGTCAGCCGGAATTATGAAATTTAATGTAGAAAGTATGTTAGATCGTTCTGTTGCGTAATCTGGATCTAATTGGGTAATAACAGTTCCCTGAGTAATAACAAATCCTGGAGGTTGAGGAGGTAATGTCGCAGATGGAAGCCATATAGGTGGATATAGCCAATTTCTTTCGACCTGTAATTCACCCGTTACTGTTCTACCCGAAATTATTCTGTCACGTATGTATACCCTCACCCAGGCTGGTTTATTTGCTACCAAGGCCATTGAATTATCTACTTTTATGTCTGTCGTATCAGTTAGATGTTTTTCAGCCTTATAGTATTGAATTCCTTGTGTTATTTCGATTCCTTCGACATAAGGTTTCATTAGAAATTCAATTACAAGTTTATCATTTAGAGGGGAATAAGAGTTAGTGTTACTCATATCAAACAATATTAACACTCTTTAATTAATATTTCTATTAATTGTCAAAAACCATCATTATCCAATTATAAATCCTTATATTGTCATGGCAATTCTCCATGCTGGAGATCTTACAGGTGGATATTTTAGTTTGTGATTTTTGTAGTATAGTCTTTCATAGCAAAGACGGAGGACTAATCAAATATACTGGTACCTATCGATTAACAGTTGCATTGTTCGCTGACATACATGCGCCCATATTATACTAATTGTTATGTCCAAATTTGTTTTAGACCGAGGGTTCGGACTGTATAATATTCTTTCAAGCATTGAATTTCATCTTGATAACTCCAACTTTCAGAGTATCAATCGCGGTATTAGTTCAGTGAACCCAAAAGAGGAATAGTATTATGTTGATAGAACAATTATATAATTCAAATCAATGGATACTGTTATTCCTCTAATTAAGAGCCTATCTGCTAAAAAGGTCGACAAATCTCATTTTTTACCTTAATATTTATAGAAAACATGATTTTGAACTAGAATGCCTTATAGGTCATAATGCTGTATTCATTCTTATACTCAGATTCGATTCAACCTTGAACCGTGTCCCCACGCGCCCAGGCTGATACTAATTTCGTATCACATCTGCGACATTTTAAACACTAACACGTAAAATTAGATCAACGAATTAATTTTCTGTCAAATGTAATAGAACCCTTTTATTTTTCGTAGATAAAGATAATAAAGGAATTTTCTTGGCTTTGAATCTTTCACATATTCCATTGCAAATCATGATGATTCATCCATCCACAAAAAACTGGAAATTGGGAACTATATTTTTTTCTCATGTTTAGATATAGATAAAATAAAAAAGGGCTTTAATCTTTGCCTATTGTCCAAATCTTTTCTTACCAAAGAGCAACTCTTACTTTCATTTTTGATATGACATGATTCTACCTTCTTTTCCTACATGTCTTGGTCGAGCTAGCCACATTCTAACAGTCATGAAAACTAAAATACTCGCCATGACCGATATCCCAATGGCCATCAGAACTTCGTTTGTAGACAGGTTTTGTAAGCCTGGAACACCATTTCCATATGCTTCAGGGGACAGTGCTGCTTGGACTTTGGAACGTGCGGTCTCTAGTGATTGATACCATGGATCAATTGTTGTTGTTTGTAATTGTACTTGCTGAGCATAAGCTCCAATTCCTCTGTTTGGTATTGATGCTAGAGGAAGCAGTCCTAATGTCGAGATCAAGCCTACTGATAATAGTTTGGGCAGAGATCTCACTCTTTGGAATATTTGATTCATTTTGATGATTTTAGTTACAAACTCTTTTGTGTTCATAATGAAATCACCAACAAAATATAATCATTTTCAAAATATAAATTTTACTTAATGTAACAGATATGACATAATGTTAGAAAAATATATATTTCGTTTTTGACAATAAAAGAGTAGGTGATCAAAAATATGAGCATGATACCATACAATAACTTTGATTGGTTTAAGAGATTTTTTGATCGTAACAACGACCTGATGAGAAGAGGACCAGCAGCAGGTTTCTTTGATATTGACCCCTGGAGAGAATTTGAAGAGATGGAAAGAGAGATGAATGGCCTGTTTGATCAGTTCAATTACATATCAAAGAACTCTCCAAAAGAGCTGATAAGAGAATATGAAACGCCAGAAGGAACTAAAGTGCGTGAGGTAGGTCCCATCGTATATGGCTATTCAATGACTATTGGACCTGATGGAAAGCCAAAGGTAACTGAATTTGGAAATATAAAACATTCATCAAAAAGAGGATTAGGCAGTAGTAGAGGTGCCAGTAAAGGTTTCAATATTGGTCCTCAAATAACGGCTGAAAGGGAACCCCTGGCGGATGTAAGTGTTACAGATAGTGAAGTAAAAGTCATTATAGAAATGCCAGGAGTAAAGAAGGATAACATAAAGATAAACGCTCGTGATGGAGAAGTAGAAGTGTTAACAAATGATGCACAAAGAAAATATCATACGACTGTAGAATTACCCGAAGAGACGGATGCTGATACTGCAAAGTCCACATATAATAACGGAATATTGGAGATAACTTTTAACAAAAAGAAAGAGACTAAACCAAAAGGAAAGGAGATCAAAATAGACTAGAAAGTTCCAGAAGGTATAATAGATTTCTTATTCATTCTCACCTTTTTTTTGATTTAATAAATAGTTACAGTATCAATATCGATATTAAGATATATACAATTATTGTGACTATATTGTAGATATTGAAGTTAAAGTTACTTTGTCCTTTAATATAAACAGGTAATGACTCCATTACCAACATTAAGATAATTGACCTCATAACCGGACTATTGGTTTTCTTTCAGATAACATTACTTTGGCAATACAGAAGCAAAATTTTATTAGTGCTTTTTGTATATTAATTACTGATCATTCATCTTTGGTAATGAGGTGTATGAGATGTCTAAGATAGGAGACTACAAAAATTTCAATGGTCTTGATAAGAATTACTTTCTGTGGTTTGCAATATACATCACGATAGGGCTGGTTCTATCTTTTACTATGCCTTTTCCAATCTCATTACTAGTATACATAGGAATAATATTGATATTGCAGACATATAGAGTAAAAAAAATTCAGTATCCTTATCAAGCCGATATATATGAGAATTCCACAAAACATACCCAAGACAAAGGATTTAGAGGATTCAGTAAGTCTTTTTCAATTACTCTATTTGGCAACCCATATAATTTACTCGGATCTAAACCATTAAGATTTGTTTGTATGAACTGTAGAAAGCAACACAATGAAAGAAAATGTCCTAATTGTGGATCTGGAGCGGTAAAGGTGGAATAAACTTTATCAATTTTTCTTTTTTATAACGTAACATAATTCTTATAGTACGCGTACCCCATTTGAAATCTTTGACTTTAGACTAACTATTGTGTAAACCTATTTGTTTGCAAGAAAAAAAATAATCACGTTGAATCTTATCCTCAGTTAAACTCGAAGTATATATTACGAATCTACGTCTTCTATACTATTTTTTATTGGTATCAGATCCTACACTCCCTCATGATTTCAAAGTTCATTGGACAGCATGAGTTTTGAGTATAAAATAGGTTTAACATAGGTATTGGTATTATTATTTTGTAGAACCTTATTATCGCAAGGACCTTAATCCCCACGCGCCCAGACTGTTACTAAACGTTTAATCAAAGCATCAGATATTGTGCACAAATATTCTTAATCAGATTAGAGAATTTATGATACTATCAAGTGTTATAGAATACTACTATGGCTAGAACCTGACTCCTATCATCGACGAGAACTTGAGAACATATAGTTTCTTCATAAATGCAATAGTTCATTTAAGACAAACTAACTATCTGATTGATAATAGATCAATGGACTTCGAGTTATTTGCAGGATTTGACACGCAATAGAATCTTGAAAGAACCAAACCGTATACTCTTTTTCTTTTATATTTTGGTTCATGTATTTATATAGTATACTCCACGATCGAGAGATTGTGAATCTTTATTGCTCAAAAGTTTAATTTGTCTTTCTTTGAAAAGAATTAACCTGTGTCACTCGCTACACAATCATTTAATTAATTTTCCTTAATATAACTATACCATGATCTATTTATATTTAGATCAAACATGCCGATATTCAATTCTCTCTGTCTTTATTGCAGTTCATGAGTTGGTTTTCCTTTC
>JAPSGR010000085.1 GCA_031177355.1 Candidatus Nitrosocosmicus sp.
GATTATTGTCAAGAGCGCACCTGGAGGTCTGTAAATCACATTATGGCATTAGCCAACTTCATTACCGACGCCGCCTTTTGTCTTGGATGCGTTCATAAGAATTTAGATAACTGATAATATTAACTTTAGGATCACGGTTTTAAAAAAAACTAATCTCATAAAAACTTGGCAAAATTTGCCTTTACAATTCTACAATCTTTTATTATCTATTGTATTTGAATGATCGTGTTTATGAATAATATAATGTTATAAATTAATCGCATTCAACAGCCTAATACTCATTGCGAATTCCAAGGATAAATCAATAGGATGTGACATTTAACTCAAAAATTCAATCGATACTTTGAATCGAGATCTAACATTTATAATTTATAATATTGGATAATGCCGACTTTTTCTTTTTCTCAATTCAGATTTTACTCCAAACCATAAAAGATAGGATTTAATTCTTGAGCCCCCAATTCAAATAGTTAGAAGTGCAACAAGGAAATTTGTCAACATCATCAAAAGAAAAAAGAGAAGAATACTATTTGAAAAAAATTCCAGAGAATACACCCTGTTTGCTTCTTTCATCTTTCTATGTAGGAGAAAAAAAATCAGTTTTTTTAAAATTTTACAATCCATCTGATCTCCAAGTTTATTTTTGGAGTGAATATTTTTTACCTAATGACAATACAAAAAAACACCAACCATATTGTTTCGTAAAAAAGGAATTCGAATCAGAAGCAAAGAGAGTAGCTGGTGAAGATAACACCAGATATACAGTAAGAGAGGTAAAAAAGTTAGATGACATCATAGACAAAGAAATTGAAATCCTAAAAATACTGGCTCCAGATCCATTATCTATTGGAGGCACTGACAATAGCTTTAGAGAAAAAGTAACCTCGTGGGAAGCAGATATAAAATATCACGAGAGCTACCTTTATGATACAGGACTAATTCCGGGAGCTTATTACAAGAGGATTGGAAATAACTTGGTTTTTCATGAGTTCTCGATTCCAAAAAGGGTAGACCAATATTTAAATAGTCTATTTTCGTCTAACAAGTTTCAAAGCAATTTTAGTAGTAACGAGTATGACAAATTCCTTCTCAAATGGTCCCGTCTATTGAACCAGCCTATACCTGATATTAAGAGACTTGCCTTAGATATTGAAGTTGATTCGGAGGAAGGGAGAATGCCTACTGCAAGGGAACATGATAGGGTTATTACAGCTGTGGGTTTATCGGCTTCAGATGGGTTAAAGAGAGTGTATGTGCTAAAAAGAGGAGCGAACTTACAAAATGAATATTTAGATTCTAGTATCGAACTGTGCGAAACAGAGAAGGACATTTTATTAAAAGTTTTCCGAACTATCAGTGAATATCCAATTGTTTTGACCTATAACGGCGATGATTTTGATTTGCCTTATTTATATGCGAGATCTCAAGATCCGGCAATCGATCCAATAAACGGAACGCCAGTCGATAAGGATTTAGTTCCTATAGTGATCAAAAGAGAATCCTTTGTCAAGAGGGGAATCCAAGCTGATCCTGTTACATTAAAAACAGGAATTCACATTGATCTGTTTAGAACCTTTCAAAATCGATCGGTCCAGAATTATGCATTCAGTCACAAGTATTCAGAATTTACGTTGAGGGCAATTTCTGAAGCCCTCTTGGAGGACACAAAAATAGAATTTGAAGGAAGCATTAGTGATCTGTCACTTCAAAAATTGGCAGAATACTGTCTGAAGGATGCAGACTTGACTTTTAGATTAAGCTCATTTAATGATAACCTCCTCATGAAATTAATTGTTATCATTGCTAGAATCTCACGAATGTCAATCGAAGACATTACAAGATTTGGTGTGAATCAATGGATCCGTTCTATGATGTTCTTTGAACACAGACAACAAAATATAATAATCCCAAGAAGAGATGAATTATTACAAAAAGGTACTTCATCTACCACTGCCATAATTAAGGAGAAGAAGTACAGAGGAGGATTAGTTGTCGAACCCGAATTAGGAATTCATTTCAACGTAGTTGTAGTTGATTTTGCTAGTTTGTATCCAAGCATAATTAAAGTTCATAATCTGTCATACGAGACAGTCAACTGTCCGCATGATGAGTGTAAAAACGACCCTGTTAATCATATTGAGGGAACCTCACACTGGATCTGCCGAAAGAAAAGAGGGATGACTTCTATTCTGATAGGTACATTACGGGATCTACGAGTTAACTACTACAAAAATTTGTCAAAAGATACCAGCCTAAGTAAAGAAGATAAACAATTGTATAGCGTAATTAGCCAAGCCATTAAGGTGATTCTAAATGCCACTTATGGAGTAATGGGCGCAGAAATATTTCCACTTTATTGCCTACCCGTTGCAGAGGCAACTGCTGCCATAGGGAGAACCACTACAATGAGAACCATAAAAAAATGCGATGATGATAATGTTAAAGTCATTTATGGGGATACAGATTCTTTGTTTTTGAAAAATCCGTCTAATGAAAGATTAAATTTAATATCCAATTGGGCAAAGGCGGAACTAGGTGTTGACTTGGAAATAGACAAACGGTATAGGTATGTAGTTTTTAGTGCATTAAAGAAAAATTACCTCGGTGTATTAGAAGACGGTACTGTTGATGTCAAAGGGTTAACTGGGAAGAAGTCCCATACTCCACCTTTTATTAGAAAAGCATTTCACGAGATTCTAAATGTCTTAAAAGAGGTATTTACAGAAAAGGATTTTACAAATGCAAAATCAAAGATCAAGAAAATAGTGCAATCACTAGCAGAGGATTTAGAACGTAGAAATATTCCATTAGAAGAATTAAGCTTTAACGTAATGATTAATAAATCTCCAGAAAAATATGGGATTAGATCCGCACCTACAGGAGATCATACTGTTTCGCTTGATGGTAAAGCGAAGGACAGCAGCAATATAAAGGGAATTCCTCAACACATTAAAGCAGCTAAACAATTGGTAGAATTAGGAAAAGAATTAAAGGCTGGGGATATTGTTTCATATGTGAAAACGAGAACGATAGATGGCGTTAAACCAGTATCTTTAGTGAACAAATCTGAAGTTGATAACGAAAAATACTTGGAAACTATGGAAGCTACGTTTGATCAAATTCTTTCTTCATTAAATTTGAATTTCAAATCAATTATTGGGAAACCAAGACAATCCAATTTGGATGAGCTTTTTTGGAATTGATTCGACCAGCGATAATACGACACTGAGGTGCTATTGAAATGGATGAGTTATCTGAATTGGAAGAGCTATTTACCAAACCCGAAAACACCACAGCGGGAATTAGTTTTTGTGATCTACCACTTCCGGTTACATTTGATTCGGCCAATGTTATAATTTTGGGTGCTCCCATAGATATTACCACTACATTTGGCAAAACTACTTCTGGAGGTCCAAAATCTATCCGAGTTACATCATCTAAACAAATTGAGACCTTCATTTTCGAAAAGAATATTGAGATTTACGATAAAGCAATGATTTATGATCTTGGTGATATCAACTTTAGGATATCAAGCTATGATAATTTAGAGTGGTTAGATGATATATCTTTATTTTGGAAAAGCTTTGATGAAAGCATTTCTAATATAATGAATAAACTAAGAAACTTGAATAAAATGCCTGTTGTTTTAGGCGGAGAACATACAATTACCTATTCTATTTACAAGGAATTGTCGAGAGGTCAACAGCCATTGTTAATCCATTTTGATGCGCATAGAGATATGAAGTCGATTTATGATGGAATGACAATGTGCCATACAACACCTTTTTTTCATTTAATCGAAAATGGGTATATAAAAGGTGAAGATTTGGTTCAGATAGGTATTAGGCAAGCGGATAAGGAAGAAAATCGGTTTGCAATAGAAAATAGAGTAAATACTTTTGATGCATGGGATTGTTACAATGGATTAGATAAGGTAATGAAATGGATTAATAAAAATACCCGTGATAGAAAAATCTATATTTCTTTCGATATCGATGCTTATGATATTTCCTATCTTCCATGCACTGGAACTCCAGAGCCTTATGGTTTAAATCCTTTTCAGGTTTTAAACTTAATAAACAGTATTGATGAAAGTGCGCGTTTGATTGGATTAGATTTTGTCGAAACCGGTTTCAGGAATAACGATTTTCGAGAGGGTGCATTAGCAACTCAAACAATATTGAGAATTCTCAGCGGTGCGTTTATACCATCATTACAGAAATAGTAAAACGCTACTTGATAAACCGATACTTATTCAGCAAAATGATATCAAGAAGCGATCTTTGGCCTCTTTGATAAATACTCTGGTAAGTTAATTGGAAGAAAAGGCTTATTAGCGATTTGATCTTTGATACCCGCAACTAACTCGGAGGGCTTCGTAGAATAATTTTTTTTGCTTAACCTTTCTCTTACCGTTACTGTGTTATTCGTCACTTCTTTATCCCCTATTATTACCACATAGTGTATCCATTCTGTTTCTGCTTCCCGTATTTTTTTAGAGAGAGTATCTTCTCTGTCATCTATATCCCCTCGTATGCTACTATCTTTAACTACTTTTAATAACTCTTCACACTGGGGTATAAACTCGGCTCTTAGTGGTATGATCCTCACTTGTGTATTCATTAACCACAAAGGTAAATATGGTACATTTCCTTCCCGCATCAATTTTGCTGATTTCTCAAGTAAAGCAAAAATCACACGCTCAATTGCGCCACTTGGTGAATTATGTAATATAACTGGATGTTTTTTGTTTCCTTGCTCATCTACAAAAGTAATGTCATATCTCTCTGCATTTTCAATATCAATTTGGTCAGTAGATAAGGCGGATGCTTTACGGAGGTTATCGATGAAATTGAATTCCCATTTTAAGATGAAATAAAAGAACCTATCATCCCACATCTCAACTAAAACAGGCTTGCCAAATTTAGAGACCAAGTCATGTACATATTCTTTATTCTCGTTGTAGAAGCTTTTAGTGAATCTTATTGCCATCTCGAGATCTTCTCGAGTGGAAAGACCTATTTCTTCAACAACTGAAACCGATAGATGGAACCTTTTCAAGAACTCTACTTTGGCATCGTCAATATCTTGGCAAAAAGCATGACAATCAGGCATGCTAAAAGCACGTAATCTCCTTAAACCGACAAGTTCCCCGCTCTTTTCTCTTCTGAAACTGTACCGCGTCAGTTCATATAGCCGGAGGGGCAGGTTCTTGTAGGAAAGCTGAAAATCTTTTGTCATAAGAAATTGTCCGAAACATGCTGCAAAACGCAGAAAAAGCTCTTTGTGGTCGGATATTATGTTATATTGTCTTGCCGGAAACCGGTTAAAGTAACTCTCCATTGAAGGATGGTGTGAATCATACATTATCGGGGTTTCCACCTCCAAGCCCCCATAATCTGATACTTTTCTTGTAACAAATTGTTCAAGCAATGACTTCAATAAACGACCTTTAGGATAGTATCTCATATTGCCAGAATCTGAAGCTGGTTCATAATCTGCTAATCCTAACTTGCGCATCAGTTTGACATGTGGAGGTTGTTCCTCCACCACTCTCTTCTTGA
>JAPSGR010000086.1 GCA_031177355.1 Candidatus Nitrosocosmicus sp.
AATAGCTAACAAATTAAATTATATCCTTAGAACTTTACCTGCTTTTACTAATATATTATAGTACATGATGATTTCACTTATTTTAAATTAGGTTCTTCCAGGTCCATATTAAGGCTATTTTTACCTTAAATTAATTATCTTTATGTTATATACCAGAGATGGGCACTTACTTATAGTAACGGTAAAGGTAAAATTAGTGCTGTTATTATGAGCGCCTACGGTTTTAAGTTTGGCAAGTAGATAATAACTGCCTCAACATATTTGTAACCCATTTGGGTAACAAATATATGGATTCAGATGACATCGATTTACTACAAGAAATATTAGTAATGATTAGATCGAAAAGTATGCCTACGGTATAAGAAATATCTATCGGGATTTCAAAGCACTAAGATTAAATTTTAAGAGTTACTGAAAATGCATCGGTTATTGTGTTATTGCATTGCATTAGTAACTTTGTTACCAATAGTTATGTCCATATCGATAAATACTATTAATCCAACTGACAAGTCATCATTGTCGGCAATCCAAAAAGCATCAGCTAAGACCATAACGCAATTAGATACAAATTTGGAGTCATTTCAATGACCAATGTATTTGCATTAGTAATTGCTGTAGTGGATACCTTTATTAATATCTCGGATAACAGCTGTTTGTGCTTTATAAATTAAATTTCAATTTTGTCACTAATAAACAGAAGCATAACGGCTGTGGTATTGCTAGCTCATACACCATATCTTTAACAGCAATTTTATTTATAGGATTGTCTGCAATACTTTTAATTTCTGCATTGTCCTTCCCATCGTCTGTTTATTCTGTTTCTAGTCATATTTCTGTGAATAGTATTTCAAACAAAACAGATTTGACAAACCAATCATCTTTCGCTCTATCGTTTAAAGAAATACCCGACAAAGTCAAGGAGTTTATTTTAGAAGATGTAGTCAACAAATCAAATGCAGGTATGGTTGTAGGTCTTATAGATCCAAATGGCACAAAGGTATACAGCTTTGGAAATATTTCAAAAGAAAACAATATACCAGTTAATGGAAGTACTATTTTCAACATAGCTTCAATTACAAAGACGTTTACGACCCTAGTTTTAGCTGACATGGTCAAACACGGAATTGTAAATCTAGATGATCCTATTGAAAAGTATCTCCCTGTCAATGTAAGTGTGCCTCAATACAATGGAACCAAGATAACACTTGAAAACTTGGCAACTCATACCTCTGGTCTTCCGTTTATGCCTTCAAATATATGGATAAATAATACCATAGGTGATCTGAATTCAAATTATAATGAAACTCAGTTATATCAGGCGCTATCAAATACTACTTTATTAAGTAAGCCTGGAACAAAATTCCTTTACTCTGATTTTGGTATGGGACTGCTTGGCCATATACTATCAGTAAAAGAGGGTGTTACCTACGACCAGTTGGTTAAAGATAGGATTTTAGATGTGTTAGGTATGAATGATACCAAAATTACTTTATCTCAAGATGATACTAAATACAGGTTTCCGGTAGGTCATCAGAATGGATCTGAAATTCAAACCCCAGAAGTACCTGATGTAATTGCAGGTGCTGGCGCATTTCGTTCAACTGCAGATGATTTGTTAAAATATTTATCTGCTAACATGGGCTTGCTCCATACTAAATTAGATGAATCCATTGCGCTGCAGCACTTGATACAGCATCCCAGTATTTCCGCAAATCCAATGAATTATAGCGAGTATGTGGCGTTAGGGTGGCGTGTACTTACTGATTTTGGAACAGAGACTCTTACTCACACTGGATCAATCAATGGTTGGAACGCTAACGTTGGCTTTATCCCTGCAAAGCAGATAGGTGTGGTGTCATTGTGTAGTTGCGATATATCAGATGCAGATACAGGTAACCTTAACTTTGTATTATTGCGTCTGACAGGAATGGATAGTTTGACTGCACATCACAATTAGTCATACGATGATTCCTAATCTAGTATTGTTCAAACAGGATGCCTGACAAACTTTCATTATTTTTGTGCAAATGTATCCAATCTACTGATTAAATTACAAACAATTTTGCAGTTGCTTCCTACCGAATCCCGTTCAATTGTATAAGGAACTCAATCCCTCGTAATACATTATAGATGTATGGTAATTATAATATAGGACAAGATGTAAATTTGCAATTATTCTGTTCTTCGTATAGAATAACGTCACTATACATCTTGATATGATAAGAATCATTACATCTAATGTATTGGCTGTTTCGCATAAATGGTGATCATAATAGAACGGTTTTTAACAAGAAAATCATGAGAATTAGTGAATCTATATTTAAATACACACAAGTCTTTGTGATCGTATAGATATATGTTTTTAAATTTGCGTTTCGAAAGATTACTGACACTATTTACAATAAATATATTATTATTGACAATTATGACAAACCATG
Source organism: Candidatus Nitrosocosmicus sp. (assembly GCA_031177355.1). Taxonomy (GTDB): domain Archaea; phylum Thermoproteota; class Nitrososphaeria; order Nitrososphaerales; family Nitrososphaeraceae; genus Nitrosocosmicus. The sequence continues at coordinate 2,439 of JAPSGR010000086.1, forward strand.
CAATAGCACCAGCTTTAGCATCGCCTTCCCCTACATCTAATTCATCTATTGATTCTACATTATCCTTATCCCCCTTTACCTCTCCAACACAAAAAGAAAAACACAATTTAACATCAACATTTGAGATAACTGATGAGATAAAAGCGCTCATAGATGAACATGTTGATAAAAACAAAACTAATGCAGCAATGGTTATAGGGCTTGTCGATCCCAATGGAACTCAATTCTATGGTCATGGCAAAATGTCTAATTCCAGTAACGCTGCGGTAGACCGAAACACAGTTTTTGCTATAGGTTCTATTACCAAAGTATTTACTACAACCCTTTTAGCAGATATGGTAAACAAGGGTGTCGTTAATTTAGAGGATCCTATTGAGAAATACCTTCCATCAGATGTTACCGTACCCCAATACAACGGCCATAAAATCACTATTGAAGATTTAGCTACTCATACATCAGGGTTACCTGAATTTCCTGATAACTATTGTCCTGATGTTGATAGTACAAAAACAGGTATGGTAGATTCGGTCCAATACCGAAAGGATTTGTTTGACTGTACCAAAAACTATACGTTTGACCAACTATATCAGGGTCTTTCTAACACCACAATCCAAAGAGAACCCGGTACAAAAGTAGAATATTCCACCTTTGGTACCGGTTTGCTTGGTCATATCTTAGCTTTAAAGTCAAACATGTCATCTTTTGATGAACTACTAAAACATAGAATTTTGGATGTGCTTGGAATGAATGGTACAAGCTTTATTCTTTCAGATTCTCAAAAATCCCGATTGGCAGTGGGTCACATTAACGGTACGGAATTACCCTCATTAAACATGTCCAATCCTATTGCACCAGGGGGTGCCCTTTATTCAACTGCCAGTGATATGCTAAAATTTCTGTCAGCCAATATAGGGCTAATCAAAACAAAGTTGGATGGTGCTATGCAAGAATCACATTTAATAAGATATAGTACTGACTTTTCATTACCTAATAACTTACAGACACCCGATAAGAATGACAACACAGGGGTGTATATTGGTTTAGGATGGTTTGTAACCACAAACTTTGGCCACGAGGTTGTATGGCATAATGGAGCTACTGTTGGTGGTTATAATGCCTATATGGCTTTTAACCCCACTACAGAGAGGGGAATAGTAATACTGTGTAGTGCCGACATTGCGGATATTAACATCACAACTATTAGTTTCAGCCAAAATGACGAGTTATCATCTTTGATATGGGGTTTGCTCAATCAGTAAAAGTGTGTGATTACCAGAAATTTCCTTACTTATTCATAAAATTAACTTTTTATGATTAGCAATAAAACGTTATTGAATCGACTGGGCATTTAGATAAAAATTTCATTTATTGAATATATTTTATTGAAATCCTAATTAGATCAATGTGTGTTTACCCACTCTCAGGCACTAGTTAAATCTATTATTAATTTAATACAGAGTATGCGAAATGGCTTTCAAGAATAAATATTTTAATCTCAAAACTTTTAATTTTTCCATAGGTATTACTAAACTGTATGATTTCACATATGGGTGTCCGCATGACTTTCACTGAACTGGGTATATAATTATAGTAACGAGACTATTTATAATAATATATTAAAATTATAAATTAAATATTTTTCATACTAGTCTGATTAATGATAAATCCTTATGGCTATTGATGATGACAAAGAGTTTATCAATAATACTAGCATAGAATTGGAGAAATGAAAACCTGTGTGATTTGTGGTGGTATAGTATCCTCTGAATCTACTAACACTGTATGTTCATTGTGTACTAGTTTTAGAGAATCTAATACGGTTTCAACAGACATTGTTGAAGATCATATATGTGGATGTATTAATGCAGATAGAAAAAATTGCCCGTTGTGTAAGAAACCATGTCATCATGATACGTCTTTAAACCCGAAGATATTAATTTCACCAATGTAATATTTAGTTCACAATAACTTTAGTCTTAATACGAATTAGTTTTATCCAGTAGATGTCTCTATAATTTATTTAAGGATCGGATTTGAGCATGTGAAGTTTGTCATAATTCAAAAACATTCACATTATATTAAAATGATATTAGCAGATGCACGGTATAATTTACTTATTTATCTTTATAGCACAATAAAAAACAAATTTGTGTCTGTTTTGAACCTTAAATTCAACTTACGGATACCTATTTCATAACTACATATAGAGATAATCAATAAACTCTGCTAAAACCAAACACTAAATAGTAAACAATATTATTATCATCGATTATCATGGTTAAAGTACGGATTTTTGAGGCAAGCACCAAGGGCTATATTGAATCCTCCGTAAATAAATTCTTAGAAGAGAAAGCCTTTGAGTTTTCTAAAGGCTATAAAATACACTATACTTCGACTTATTCGAGAGATAATGTCGTCAATTATTCAGCAATGATAGAATACGAAGAATGAATACGTTATACGTAGATAATCAAAGAAATTATCAGAAACTAACGGTTGCAGTATCAATTCTTTAGATTTCGTTCTATTTTAAATCTTTAATTTTTTGTTATATGAACCCTTTATGTAAATAATGCTTATTGTTAATATCATCAATTGTCAACCTAATAGGTTCTTAATGTATAATAGTTTGCAGGTCAGCCTATTTAAAAGACAGTAAATAATTAATCCATATGAATTTCGTTCTTTTAATTTTTTTATTGCTTACTAAAACGGTTGATAAAATGTTCTCTTATTTATTAACAATATATAATTAGCAACATATATCTAAATCATAAATATGACCAATTTCGTTTAGATATTATCATAATCACTCTATGATAATAACAACATTAGAATACAAAATGATATTAAATATTCTATTTAATTATAAAAGAGAATGTTTTGTTATCGATTACGCATGGGTTAAGCCAATATATACATCACAATATTATTGACTATCCTGTTTTGATTGTTTTTCGTCAATATTTGGCATAAAAAACCGTTTAATACCAGTGCTTATATAGTACGCTGACTAATAGATAGTATGTCAAAGAAAACAGAAACTAATCAAACTCATTCAAATAATAC
>JAPSGR010000052.1 GCA_031177355.1 Candidatus Nitrosocosmicus sp.
AACAGCAACAGCAACAGCAACAGCAACAGCAACAGCAACAGCAACAGCAACAGCAACAGCAACAGCAACAGCAACAGCAACAGCAACAGCAACAGCAACAGCAACAGCAACAGCAACAGCAACAGCAGTAACCTTCATCAAAATCAACAGAACATAACCTAAGCAATACATGATTTGATTGATTAAATAAAATAATTAAAAAAATACAAAGAACAAGGAATATAAGGGAAAATTGTTGAATTTATCCTGTAATAGTAAATGGCGAAGGTATTTGATGTTCCAGCAAATGAATTGATATCAAAATTAACAGACCAGCTTAAAAAAGACAAGAAAATAAATCCCCCTGAATGGGCCAGCTATGTGAAAACTGGCGCCCATGCTGAAAAAATTCCACAAAATAGAGATTGGTGGTATACTAGATGTGCGTCATTAGTAAGAAAGGTGTATTTACATGGACCTATAGGAATATCAGATTTGAAAAGCTATTATGGCGGAAGAAAAAGAATCGGTTACAATTTAGATCATCATAAAGACGCGGGTGGTGCGATTATTAGAAATGCCTTGCAACAATTAGAGGCATCGGGATATGTTGAGAAAAAAGGCAAAGGCAGGATGATATCTAATGAAGGAATGAAGAGAGTAGACAGGCTTGCCACTGAAATTTTCAAGGAAACTTCAAAGTTGGATAAGAATTTAGAAAGATACGCGTAAAGGAGAATCAAATATGTCAAGCCCCCCACAATCTCATCAACCTTCTGATGACGAAATTAGAAGACAGCAGGCGGAAGCGGAGGCAATGAAGCAAAGAGCATTATCAATGTTGTTAGATACTGCGGCAAGACAGAGACTTACAAATGTAAAAATGGTAAAACCAGAACTTGCTGCAGCAGTAGAGAACTATCTCTTAAATGCAGCTACATCAGGTCGTCTAAATAGAGCAATTACTGATGACGAGTTAAAGCAAATACTCTTGACAATCCAACAACCCAAAAGAGATTTTAGAATTAATAGAAGATAATCTAAAATCACGATTTTATATCCCTATTTATAATTTTAATAAATATATAGTAATTAGTAATATTCGGTTTTGAGTTAACTATATTAAGGTTTTAAAATATCTTCCTCCCATGAAGGCAGCTGTATTTAGAGAGTACAATAAAGATCCAACCAAGGTAGTAAAAATTGAAGACATTGATATCCCAAAGATAAAGTCAAATGAAGTATTGATAAAAGTCGAATCTGCGGCATATAATTATAATGATTTGTGGGCTATTTGGGGAGACCCAGTTAAAACCCCACTTCCCCATATATCAGGAAGCGACGTAGCAGGAACAGTGGTAGAAATGGGTGAAGAGGTAACCAAGTTTAAGGTAGGTGATAGAGTAGTATCACATTCCAACTTAAGTTGTAGAGTATGTGAACTGTGCACGGCAGGCAAAGAATATGACTGTAAAGATAGATTGGTTTGGGGATTCCAAACAGGTCCTTTGTGGGGAGGATTTGCTCAATATACACACCTTCCAGAAGTTAATGTAGCAAAATTACCAGATAATGTTTCTTTTGACGATGCGGCTGCCATGTCCATGGTAGGAATGACAGCATGGCATATGCTTATTGGACGGGCCAAAATCATCCCAGGTCAAACAGTTTTGATAATGGGAGGAACAAGCGGAGTAGGAATGGTAGGTATTCAAATTGCAAAGTTATACAACTGTAATGTGATTGCAACAGCTGGAAATCAGCAAAAAATGGATAAATGTGTAGAATTGGGTGCAGACCATGTAGTAAATCACCGAGAAGCTGATTGGTACAAAAAAGTGAGAGAGATCACAAGAAAAGAGGGAGTGGATGTTATTTTTGAACATATTGGAAAAAGTGTGTTTCCCCAGGAAGTAAGTCTATTAAAAATGGGTGGAACCCTAGTTGCAACCGGAGCTACTACCGGATATGACTCCACTATCGACCTGAGATATTTGTTCTTTAAAGGGACTAATCTATTGGGTTCAACACAAGGAACCAAAGCAGAATTGGACCAGGTAATGTATTGGACAAGTAAAGGGAGACTAAAGCCAGTTATTCACACATCATTACCGTTTTCAAACATGGTAGAGGGTCACGTGATGATGGCTGGTGCAGAGCAGATTGGAAAGATAATTACCAGTCCACAAAAGCTTTAATTTTTTTATATCCATTTACAAAGACAAGTATGGTGGGAAGCTCAAGAAGTTTAATCTTTATTCCAGGAAATAATCAAAGATTTTTAGAGAAATCAAAGGGCATTAATGCAGACATTCTTTGCTTTGACCTCGAAGACTCTGTGCCAACAGAAGAAAAAGACATTGCAAGAGGATATATACAAAGAATAGTAAAGGAACTTTATAATAACACTGAATTAAAGAAGGAAAGAATTGTAGCTGTAAGAACTAATTCTCCCGACTCAGGACAGATTCCAAATGATTTGAACAAAGTGATCGTTGGTGGAGTAGACGCGATAGTTATCCCTAAGGTAGATAAGGCATCACAAATATCAGAAATTTCAGAAATAATAGAAAAACAAGAAAATGAAAGAAATATTCCAAATGAACATATAAAAATAATACCATCAATAGAATCATCCTTGGGGGTAGTCAATGCATTTAACATAGCAAGTTGTAATGAAAGAATTTCGTCACTTGTATTTGGTATTTTTGACTTTCTCCATGATATGAAAATAGATAATTCCGATAGCGATGTACTTACTAGCTACATGTACGGTCGAGCTAAAGTACCCGTTGATGCTAGAGCTGCAGGTATAGACTCGATCGACTCTATTTGGCAAGACATCAATGATATAGATGGACTAAAAAAAGACTTAAAGTTAGGAAAAAAATTAGGATATAATGGTAAATGCATTATCCACCCTTCCCAAATTGATCATGTTCATAAAATTTTTAGTGCTTCTAAGCAGGACATAGAATGGGCAAAAAAAGTCGTTCAAACACTGGATGAAGCACAAAAGAACCGTGCGACAGGTGCAGTAAGATTAGAAGGAAAGATGATAGACGCAGTGCACTATAAACAAGCAAAGAGAATTTTGGACTCGATCTAAAAAATACAAATTTAAATCAATAATATTCAAATTAGATTTTTGTATTTTAATACTTGTGTTTACTGGAATTACCGAGTCTTTAGCAGTCATCGAGGATATTAACAAGACAGAATTGTCAGAGTACAAGAACTCTAGACCTAATATAGATAAGGCCAATCACCACACAGAAATAACACTCAAGCTGTCAAAATCAAAATCAAATGGGGTTAAAATCAGCGATAGTATTTCCGTAAACGGCGTATGTTTAACCGTTGCAAAAATAAAAGACTCCAAAGTTACATTTCAGGTAATCGATGAAACTATAAATAAAACTAATCTTGGCCATTTGAAAAAAGGAGATAAAGTAAACATTGAAAGGAGCTTACAGATAGGAGGTAGACTAGATGGTCATTTTGTTTTAGGACATGTAGACGGTATTGGAACAATTACAAAAATTGATAGAGGCGAAAGAGGAAGCAGGATCAAAATAAGAATAGAAGATAGAAGTCTTTTACCTCTAATTGTGCAAAAAGGCTCAATTGCAATTGATGGAGTAAGTCTTACTGTCGTAGGTGTCAAAAATAGTATGATTGAAATCGCGCTAATACCTCATACTCTTGAGAACACAACTCTTGGAATTAAAAAAGTTGGCTCTACCGTCAATATCGAGATAGACATTTTATCACGGTATTTATCAAATATCTACCAGTTTTCTGGTAACAACAAGGAAAATAGTAAGGTATATTAACATTAATAGGGAAAAATAGTTAATTGACGAAAATATTTGAGGCCGTAACATCGTTTAGGAATGGAAATTTTGTCTTGATTCACGATGATGATAATCGTGAAGACGAAGTTGATATGGTGATTTCTTCACAAAATATTTCTCCGAGACACATTGCTCAAATGAGAAAGGATGCAGGAGGATTAATTTGCACCGCCTTATCAAAGGAGATATCTACAAAATTAGGATTACCATACATTTATGACGTCTTGAATATTTTTGGAACAGCAAATAAAACAATATCTTTTATAAATCAGAATAGTTCTCCATATGGAGATAAGCCCTCGTTTTCAATAACACTTAACCATGTAAATACTTACACGGGAATAACCGATCATGATCGGGCATTAACTATTTCGTCTTTAGCAAATATTTGTTCTGAATTAAATAATAATGTTGACGCGAATGACCAGAAAATAACAGTGGAAAAGTTTCAAACGAGTTTTAGAACACCAGGTCATGTTCCAATCTTAATTGCTTCAAAAGGATTGCTCAACGAAAGAAAAGGACATACGGAGATGTCAATCTTTCTTACTAAAATTTCGAGTATGACAAATGTAACCACGATGTGTGAAATGTTAGACCCTTATAATTACAAAGCTTTATCATACAAAGATGCAGTTGAATATGCCAAGGAAAATAATTTGGTGATCATTGAAGCAAAGGAACTAATAGCTTTTGCAAAGTCATATGAAAAATAGTAATGAACATTAGAATCGGAATTGTGGTTTCAGAGTTTAATCATGAGATAACATTTGCAATGCTTGAAGAGGCAAAAAAATTAGTAAATGAATATTTAACCTCAAGAATAACTTACATTTGTTTTGTGCCTGGTGTGTTTGACATGCCCATTATGATTGAAGAATTGTTAAAGAAAAAAAACGTTGATACAGTTGTTACTCTAGGAGCTATAATAAAGGGAGAAACCAGTCATGACAGAATGATTGCAAATAGCACTGCTAAATTAATAAGTGAACTATCCTTAAAATATAATAAACCAATATCCTTAGGAATAACAGGACCAGATATGACGTTTGAGCAAGCTGAGGCCCGAATAGAAGTTGTGTCGCAGCATGCAATTCATACTGCATTGCAAATGACAGAGAGATTAAGGATGATTAGAAATAAAAAAATAAAAAATAAAAGATCAAAAATTACAGTAGTAGATTAATTTGGTATGCCAGATAACAGTCGTAAAATTAGAAGGTTATGGCGCGTGGACTCTTGAATTAGGGAGTGATAGAGAACATAAATTGCAAATCCTGCAAGCAGGAATGTATGCAGACTTGCAAGATTACTTCTCAGCAAAGAATGGACTGGTATTTTCTAATCGATTTGATGAATTTATTGCAATTACTAATCAGATAAGTTTACAGGATCACAAAGAAATATCTGATAGAATCTCAAAAAAAAATAAAGAAATAAAAATTTCAATGACCATAGGAATTGGAGAAACTCCATTAGAATCTGACAAAAAAATACACCAAATCAAGGGAGAAAAAAAGAACCTAGTATATCATAATATCTATGCCATAGAGCGAGAGCATACAAAACAAAAAAATGACTTGGTAAACAATAACAAAATGTCAGATCCAGACAATAATGATTTAAAAATTATACACATTGATGTAGATAGCTCTACTTCCATAGCAAAAAATCTTTCAACTTACGAAATTACTAATCTGATACTGAAGCTTTATCTAGAGATATCAAATTTATTTTTAGAGGAGGACAGCTTGACTTTCTTTTTGGGCGGAGATAATTTTATGGTAGTTGCCAAGAACAATCTTGACAGTAGTAAAATAAACAGAATGATCGATACACTTTGTAAATCGTGTGATATAAAGCTTAATTGTGGAATCGGAAACGGCAAAAACGCCAGAACAGCAGCTAAATTTGCCACTAAATCATTAGATCAGATCAGAATTTATAGAAAAAATGGTAAAACAATAAATGTTTTCGAATCAAATTGAAAAAACCATAATAACAAATGCAGAAATTCTCTATGGCGAAGAACTAGAAATAATTCAAAGTGGTTCCATCATAATAAATGAACACGGTATAATTGAAAAAGTGATAAAAAAATCCAAACAATTAGACATTAATACCTCAAATAATTCGATTACCAAAAAAAATGAGATTAAGATTATAGATGCTGAGGGTTTCATTGTAATTCCCGGTTTCATCAATTCTCATATTCACTTAGGAGATTCAATAGGAAAAGACGTTTCGGCCAATTCAGATCTGAATAAAAGGATACATCCTCATTATGGCATCAAGAAAACTATTCTCGATAAGACACCCAAACCTCTTTTAATACAAATGATGAAGAATACGGTCTTATCTATGGTAAACAAGGGGATAACAACCTTTGTCGATTTTAGGGAGGGAGGATTAGAAGGTATAAATTTAGTACGTGAAGCATTAGATAACATCCCAATAAATAGAATCACATTAGGTAGAATTGATTTTAGTAAATATTATGATTATGACAACAATCCAGACTACTTGGATAAATCTAAAAAGTATAATTCAATACTTTCAAAGGATACTGATAGAGACTTTTTAGACCAACAAAAATCAGAATACTCGAATAAAAAGAAACAGAGGAAGGAAAAGTGGTCAGAAATAGGATTAGAGATTAAAAGAAAAAAGGAAAATGATATTCTCGAGTCGGGTTACGAGATATTAGAAAATTGTGATGGATTTGGAATTAGCGGTGCAAATGAAAACACCAATGCTATGTTAATAATGTACAATAAACTCGTACATGAATACAAAAGGAAAATTAAAGTGCCAAAAAACAAATACAAAGATCCAATTCTTGCAATTCACGCAGCTGAAGCACAAAGTACGGTAGAAGAATCAATTAAAAAATATAAAATGACTGAAATTAAAAGAACATTAGAACTTCTAGATCCTGATATTTATATCCACGTTACTAATCCAACAGAATTTGATCTTCGTTTATTGTGTACAAAAGGAAAAAAAATAGTCATTTGTCCAAGAGCAAATGGTATTTTAGGAGTAGGTTCGGCGCCCATTAAAAAAATGCTAGATCTTCATTTTGTACTCGGCATTGGCACAGATAATGTTATGCTTAATTCACCAGATATGTTTAAGGAGATGGATTATTTGATAAAGAGTCAAAGAGCCATAGAAAAAGATAGCAGTTTTCTTAGTGCCAAAGAAGTTCTGAAAATGGCTACTGTAAATGGAGGAAAAATTTTTGATCTTAATTCAGGGTGTATTAAGAAAGGATACAAAGCAGATTTACTATTCATAGACAAATATGATTTGGATTTATATCCCATATTTGATGCTCATATGGCTATTGTGAATCGATGTACTGAAAGACAAGTAAAAGCGATAATGATAAGTGGCAAATTAATTCGAGAGAATATTAACTTGGTGTAGAGAGTGAAAACAAAATGAAGGTGATACTAAATGCAGCATCCAGTATTGACGGAAGAATTGCCACTAGGAAAGGAGATACAAAAATATCATCAATGTCAGATCTACGTCGAGTTCACAAGTTGAGATCAGAAGTGGATGCAATCTTAGTAGGTATTACCACTGTAATTAACGATGACCCTCTGCTAACTGTAAGAAAGAAGGCAATAGGAAAAGAAGAAAGTGACCAGAATTGTACACTGTCATCATCAAATCCCATGCGTATAATTGTAGATAGCAGAGCAAAGATTTCGCTACATTCGACCATAGTAAAGACTGCCAATTTAATTGAAACCAGAATTGCAGTTACCAAAAATGCACCAAAGGAAAAATTAAAAAAGTTGCAAGAAAAGGGCTTGAAAATAATGGTTATAGAACAGGATCCAAAAGAAAGGGGAAGGGTGGACTTGAAGATGTTGTTTGATTATTTAGAACGTGATGGAGTATCCAAAATCCTTGTTGAAGGAGGAGGTGAGATTAATTGGTCGTTAATAAGGAATAATCTCTTTGACGAATTGATTGTTACCATTTCCCCTCTAATAATTGGTGGAAGAAAGGCAACCTCCTTGGTTGGTGGAGAGGGATATGACACAGTAACTGAAAGTACTAGACTGAAACTAACTAAAATACAGAAAAAAAATACAGATGAAATAGTTCTTTACTATAATAACATCAACAAGGACAGGACTATAAAAGACTAGGGTTATCTCACTGGATCTGTACTTAACTGTTCTATCTTGTATCTCAAAGCATCTTTTAACTTGCTGTTATCAACCATATTAAGAGGTTCTTTGCAATTTGGGCATTTGAAAAACAACTCTATAGCATAATCAAACTTGATCCTATCACATGCAGAATTGCCACAATGATAAAATTCAGATGATTCCTCATATTCAAGTCTATTTTCCAATCTTTCTAAGATTTTCTTTTTTTGATTATCAATAAAATTATCCACATGATCCCTTTTTGCTCTCCATCGATATACAAACCAGCCTTTTTTTTCATCCTTGACTCGTATACCTGTTATCAAAGCTTTTCCAAAAAGATCATAAAGCACTTTTCGTATAATATTTATTCGAAGACCTGTAGCAAGAGCTATCTCTTCATCGGTTGAATCTTCCGACTTTAATAATGCTTTAGCAACTTGGTGATATTCATCTCCACCTATCAATGATGCAATTTTTATAAAAGGATCCTCACCACTATCAACACTTTGCATAAAAGTAATATATATTATCGTAAGCAAAAGATATATAGTTTTCCAATATTACAAATTATTCAAACCCATACTCATGAACTAACGAAAAATCATTTATAGCAGTTAATTTTAAGCCATTTAATATCAAAGGTATAATATAATATTAAAGAAATTACTGCTAGACTATAATCGAATCGTAAGCTGCTCAGTGTTTGTTATCTATCTACCTATGGTTAAGATTTCCTAACCCTCGTAAATGGTATAATCATTTTAGCCTCAGAAAAGTGTCAATAAATCAAATCCAAGTGGCCTATGGAATGATTCTAAATGATATTGTAGATAACAAAAACCTTATAATATTAATATGGGTGCTATACTGATTTTAGTACCATAAGAGTGCTCCTTCTTTATCCAAATGCCTATTAAACTTTTTAGCGAGTCTATTTGCGTCAGCAGCTTGGGCAATCCAAAATATCAAATATACCAATGCAAAAATAAATAAGAAAGGTAACAAGGGAGCTAAAGATTCAAAATTAAGACTATTAGATGGTACACTCGGACCAGTAAATCCGGGCAGGACCTCATTTGTGACTGAATAAGGTTCAAAGATTTGAGTGATATTCAAACCTACAACAAAAATCATGAACAGAAGTACAATTGAATAGATGAGCCAACCCAACAACATAACCCCTACACCCCTTCTTACCTTACCAATGTACATATGGCCAACACCATTAAAAAGGAACAGTCCAAAGAAAAAGGCAAGAATAAAGGCTACTCCGCCATTTTTAAAAGGGATTACTGCTTGAACCATGAACAAATTATAGAATCCAAGATATAAAAACTAAATTGAAATATTTTAACGATTAGAATTTAATTCCTCTAAAAACGCATAAATCACAGAATAATCCATTTCTTCCCTGTCTTTGTTTTTATTGGCTGCTCTAAATAATTGCTGAGACATGCTAGTCATTGGTAAAACCAGACCCAGCTTATGAGACATATCCATTACTAAGTCTATATCTTTTAACATATTCTTTAGAAAAAATGATGGAGCGAACGTATTATTTATCATCATTGTACCCTTTAGCTCACTAATTCCAGTTTTAAGTTTGGTAAGATTAAGAATTTTCAAATATAGGTTTGGGTCGACACCACTACGATTGGCCAAAATTAAACCTTCAGATAGCGCAAGAGTTATTAACGCGATATTTAAATTAAGTGCTAGTTTTATGCTGTTTGATAAACCATTGATTTTGCCTAAATAAAATATGTTTTTAGAAAAGGTCTCCAAAACAGGAAAAGCTTTTTCATAAGAATCTTTATCTCCAGAAACCAAAGATATTAGTTCGCCTTTTCTTGCATCGGTAGGTCCACCCATAACAGGAATACTTAGAAAAGTAAATCCATTTCTTTTGCTTACCATATTTGAGCAAATTACAGATTGTTCTGAAGTTATGGTAGTACAATCTATAATAATCAATTGTTTGTTACTACATTCTATTACTCCATCTTTACCAAATAATACGTCCTTTAGTGCTTCATAATTGGTAACGCAAGTTATCACGAATTCGGAATTATCTGCTAAAGATTTAGGAGTATCAAAGGTATTTGCACCCATTTCTTTCAAATTTTCAAGTTTTGTTTTATTTCTGCCATAAACACTCACTTTGATATGATTATTTAATAATCGTTCTACGATACCGCTTCCTAACATACCAATTCCTACCACACCAACCGACCTATCGCAACTCAAAGACACTAATTTTGAGCCTCATCATACAGTTTTAAATGTATGTGTGTGTATCTTGTTTTGATTCAATCATGAAGATTAAATAGAAACAGTATAAATAATTAATTAGTAAGAAATGACTTTTACTTTATTGATCGGAAATAACTTTATTTCTAATAGTCCAAAGAATATTAAATATAAAGATAAAATTTTGTTTAGATTAGATCAAAATCAGGAAACAAATGTTCCAAGTATCTCCGTGAATGTTTGTGATCGAAAGAACAATCAAATAGTGAAGGTTGAAAATAATATACTTAAGGAATGCTCATCTGAATTAATAAAGAAAAAATTAGATCCAACACATATACTTATTGTGGATAAATCTGGAGAAATAATTTTTGAGTCTAGGGTTCTAGACAGCAAAACAATCCTTGTAAGTGGGATATTTTATATAGACGATTCAAAACTAATAATAACACAAAATTACATAGTTCTTCCATCCGAAAAGTGGATAATGCATGACAAAGTAAATGCATATAACAAAGATATTACTATCACAAATGAAGGCATATCTTCTATAGAATAAAAAAAGGAGAGAGAGTAATTTACAAGGCTTAACCTCGCTTCTCTTTGTCTACTATCCAATGGCCAGTCTTTTTCTTTAAAATCAACGTTCCTACAAATTTTCCACTACTATACACTTTACAGTATTCTTGGCTCATCCCAAAAAAGGATTCAACGATATTACCTTTCTTGTGGAATCCTGCCTCAACTACTTTTATGTTTAATTTAGAGCTTACTTTTTTTATGACATTTCTAGCTATTCCCCAATCACCATTCCATTGAATCAAATCAAAAGTCCCAAAATTTAGAGTATTAAGTTGGTTAGGTGTAACCGAAATCTTCAATGATTTGTTGTTCTTAACGAGATACTCATTAATCCATTTCAAAGCTGCGTCAGCTTTTCCTTTTTCAATCCCAAAATTATTTGCACTGGCCAAAAAATATCAAAATAGTATGGTAATGGTCTCTATAAATGTATAAGAGAAAAAGGAAAAGAAATAACGATTTAATAAAGTCTGCTGAATATGTCCTGATGTCAAAATACAATAGGTAGATTATTGATATCAAATGTTATAAGAGGAATTGCTCTACAAAGATGACAAAAGAAATGTTTTGTCTTAATTGAAGCATAATGACTATAGTGGTAGTTTAATAACGGTTCCCAATAGATAAATATAAGGATATTCAATGTAATAGAAGGTATTTTCGTAAAATTAAATGAGCAAAGAAGTCAGATATAAAACAACACTAAAGTATTTGATAATCGCAATTGTCTCAAGTATTCTAATTGTTGATTTGTCGATAATACTAATTCCAGATTCACATTTTCAACATGGAGTCGCAATAATATCACTAAATATTGTAGCAATAACCGCAACTATACTAGGGACCGTTGCAGTATTTAGGCATGGATTGAAAGGTAGGCATGGAAAATCATATTTGTTCTTAACAATAGGTATTGCATTGTGGTTTGCAGCAGACCTAGGAATTATGTTTTCCTATTTTGTATTAAAAATAGATGAATTTAAGCATATAACTATTTTGGATGTGCTTTGGCTTTCAGGATATGTATTTCTGACTCTACACTTGATATCCATTATAAAGACTATAAGAATTAAAAATCAAACAATAACCATATCTATTGTATCGGGTGTTGTT
>JAPSGR010000024.1 GCA_031177355.1 Candidatus Nitrosocosmicus sp.
TAAAGAAAAAGAGGATATTAATGAGGTTAAAAAAGATCCATTATCATCATCAGGTCTAGAGGCATCTCACTCAATAATTGCCACCAGTTTTAATCAGGACATAAGAGAAAAAGAATTTACCAACGTTTTTTATACAGATGAAGAAGTATTTCGGAACATCAAATTCGCATATACAAATTGTAAGATGAGCCTTGATGTATCTATCGATATAAATACACCATCAATTATCATTGAAGTTTCCGAATATAAAGAATTATTCAGAACAATAAAAAGGAATAATGTAAAGATAAGGATCGTTACTGAGATAAATAAAGACAATCTCAAGTACTGTAAACAACTTGTAAAAGAGTTTGAGGTCAATATGAGACATTTACACGGAATTAAGGGTAATTTTGGGATATTTGATAACAGATGGTATCTTGCAGCACATGTTGTACAAGAGGCTAAACCTCTCCCACAATTAATAGTTAGCAATGTCAAAAGTATTGTCGAACAGAATCAATACATATTTGATACGCTTTGGAGTAAGGCTGTATCTGCAGAGCAAAGGATCAGAGAAATTGAAGAGGGAATTCTACCTGCCCAAACCTATGTCATAGATAACCCAAAGGACATTTTGAATTATGTAGTAGACATGATTGATCATGTGAAGACGGGTTTATCAAATTGCACCACAATGGATTCTTTTAAAGTATTAGATCAGAATGAGTCACTTTTTCAAGCATACAAAAATCTCCTTTCAAGATACAAAGAAGGAAAAGTTAGGGATGGAGTGCGATGGATCACACACATAGAAGACAAAAAGCAGAACATTAACCTAATAAAGAAGTTCTTAAACATAGATATCAAAATAAGACACATTAGTAACTTACCTCCACTGAAATTTGCAGTATCTGAAAGACAGTTTGTAAGCACTGTAGAAGAGGTTAGGGACAAAAAAATATTTGAAAAACTTTTGCATAATAGTGAACCACTATACATCGAACATTTTCAATTAATTTTTGAGGATCTTTGGAATAGTGCCATGGACGCACAAGAAAGAATTAAGCAAATAGAAAAAGGCGAAGCTTCTGAAACTACAAAATTAATTGAAAGTCCACAACAGACAAGATTGCAGTTATTAAGTACAATAGAGAATGCAAAGGAGGAGATATTAGTTATTTTTCCTTCTGTAATAGCGGTAAAAAGGAAACAAAATATGGGGTTAATGCAATCACTCAAACAAAAGAATCAAGAAGGAGTTAAAGTTCGAATACTTTCGCCCTTAAACGATGAGGTTAATAAGATCTTGTATCTTCATGATAGTAAAGCCGAAATCCCAAATCCAAGTTTTCTTATAAGAGAAGTTGTAAAACAAAAAGACATCAAACGCACTATCGTAATGGTAGACAAGAAATATGTTATGACGATAGAACCAAAGGATGATTCACAAGATGTTTTTGAAGAAGCAACAGGAACATCTACATATTCTTCGAGTAAATCAACAGGGTTATCTTACATATCAATTTTTGAAAATCTTTGGGACCAGTCTGAATTGTCAGATAAATTGAGATTAACAAACAAAATGTTGGTTGAAAGTGAAGAACTAGAACGTGAATTTATTAATACTGCTGCACATGAATTAAGAACCCCTACTCAGGCAATTATAGGATATATAGAATTAGATAACAATATCCTTACTGATTTACTCAACAATAGAAAAGAAATGACCGAACAGGATTTAGAAAGAGTTCTTCAAATCCTTCATAAGAATCATGAAGTTATTTTAAGAAGCGCGGCCAGATTGGAGAATTTAATAAACAACTTACTGGATGTAGCAAGAATAGATTCAAATCAGAAAAATTCGATAATGTTACACAAAGAAGATTTTGATCTTATTAGCGAAATAAGAGATATCGCTTATATTCAGTTACAACCAAAATTAAAAGACAAAAACATTAAAGTGAATTTCATAAATGAAACACTAAACGAATCTTGCTTTGTATATGCAGACAGATCTAGAGTAAGCCAGGTTTTAACTAACCTTTTTGATAATGCGATAAAGTTTTCCAATAAAGATACCAGTATAGATATTATGATTCATGAGGACCACCCTAAATCAAATGGGAACCAGAAATCTAGTGATCATAATAAAATAGATAAAGGACTAGTTTATATCGCCATTTCAGATTCTGGTAAAGGCATATCTTCAAGTATATTACCAAAGTTATTTGAAAAGTTTATAACAAATTCAGATACTGGAACAGGACTTGGCTTGTATATTAGTAAAAAATTAGTTGAGGCCATGGGAGGAAGGATTTGGGCTTTTAATAATAACGATGGCGTGGGCTCTACCTTTGTCTTTGGTTTACCACTTGCAGATAAAAACATTTCTTCACAATAATGAAATTCATGATAAATATCGCTATAGACGATTATTCAATATAGGAACACTTTTGGAGCTGCCAGATAGACCCCAAGAAAAATAGTTTAATTTATAGTAATATAATAACGGCTATTATATCCTTTTTATGTTGGAAATAGAGCTGAAACCACTGGGCCCATCTTATATCTCTTCCCTTACAACTTACTAGCATGTCTTCTAATTCGGCATTAATTACTAATAACGAAACAGTTTCCATATACCTGGTTAAGTAGAGAGTCTGTAAGGCAAGTTTATTTTTTTATAACAGATCATCTTGACTTGGAATGATGAATTTGGTTTTAGTTCAGTTATCTAAAGAGTTGGTATGAAAATTTTTTGTATGATAACACGAATACTCAGCATGTAGAGTATAGTGAGCTAGGACCGGGTCTTAAATCAAGAGATGTCATCATTGATAACTGTTCAAATAAATATCTATAGATAATAAAGCTGATTAAAAAATATGGGTATTTTAAAGAAAAAAGAAGATAGATTTTAAATTCTTATTCATGCACTACAAGAGTACCAGTCATATTGAAGTGTGCTGATTCTGGAGCATCAGGTAAAGCACAGAATGAAGTGCATCTGAATGTAAATGTTCCGGGTTTATCTGCCTCAAATTCAACAGTTTGATTCGTTCCTTTCACCAAGAATACATTTATGCTGTATCCTTCAATACCGAACCCGTGACCATTATACAAAGATACTTCGTCATTATTAGTTTTAAAATCTAGTTTTACTAAATCACCTTTATTGACTTCAATTTTGTTTGGCTCAAAACCCCAAGAAAATACATTTACTGGAATTTCTTTGATTGTTGGTTGTGTGTTACTGTTTATTTCTTTAGTGACTGTAGTAGCATTAGTTTGTCCTTCTCCTACATTTATTATGAATTCGGCCGTTCTTACATCATGTGGCTTTATATAATTTGGAGAATTAACTTGTTGCCCAAAAGTTATAACTATTTTATAAGTTCCTTCTGATGGAAATGCATAACTGAATTGAGCCATACTTCCATGACCATGAATGTTAGGCATAACAAGCACCTTTTCACCTGTGTTATTATTTACTACACTAACATCAAAATCACTATGCCATAACCATGTACCATTTGCAGCAAACAAATTCATTATAAACGTAGCTGGTTGGCCTGCCACTATTGTCTTCGGAGTTTGTACCATTTCAACAGCCAAACTGCCGTTAGTATCTCTCATTATATTCGATTTATCTTCTGTAAATAATCTTTCTCCATCGGGAATAGGAGAACCCATTTCAGAGGGAGCCATAGTTGCCATTGGTAAAGTTGCATTAGACACTGACATATTGCCTGGTTCTGACTGTATTAGAGATGCAGTAGTGGAATTTGTCATATCTAGATCGGTAGAGTTAGAATTTTCTATGGATTGCGAAGCATATGTAGATTGAGATGATACAATACTTAGCACTGTCAAAAATACAGTGACTAGCATCAAATGCTCAAGATTTATAATTTTTGCCATAGTAATTGATTAATTGTCTTTTATTTATGATTTGCTACAAAAACCTGATATGAAAAGGAAATTGCTAAATATTGTATTTCGATTATAGTAATATTATGATGTTTAGGCTGGAAATGATCAATTCTCCATTAATTGGCATCATGTTAATTTTTATAGGGGTATCAATAATTCTTTTATCCATAGTTTTTTACCCATGGTTTTTACCAAAGATTATTACCAATGCTAATTCTAATTGGATCCAACAGTCAAGTTATATCTTCTACGTTTTTATGTGCTCGGGTTTTATTTTGAATATTTTTGGTATTTATTTTTTTTATAAATTTTTAAAGATTAGATATGAAATCACTAATGATAGTTTATCTAAATTAAACAATTCTTCTACCGCATTGAAATCATCAATAAAAAAGGATAAAATAATAACAAAGCGCTATTCAATAGTTAGAATTATTCTAAGTATAATACATGATAGAAAATACTTTAGGTTTTTCTTGCCCATCGCAATAAGTTATGGACTTATTTATTCTATTGTTTCAGGAATCATTATCATTCGTCCAGAAGGAGGGTTGACCCATGTATCTGGAATCCATGATCTCCCCTCAATTGTTATGATGCAATACGGCCCTACAGGATATGTTCCAACCATGTCTATTTACATTAGCGATAATTTTGGCATTTTTATCATACCTATAAATTTTATAATTCTCCTTGTAGTCTCTGCATTAGTTGGATTGAATGGTATAATGTCTATATATGCATTGTTCAATCGCCATAGTAATAAAAATAGATTTTCATTCACTAAGGCATCAACCTCTTCCTCTTCTTTTTTTAGTGCACTGGGTGCGACTACCAGTTTGTTTGTAATATGTCCCACATGTGCATCACTCTACATTTTTACTGCTTTAGCTGGAGGGCTGGCTCCCTCTATAGCTGCCTTTTCAATTACATATTACAATTTTTTTATGATAATTAGCATTCCATTACTTTTATGTAGTCCATTTCTTACAGCTTTAAGCATAAAGAAAATGAACTTAAATTCAAATAATACATTTGGTACATGTTCCTTAAATAATAAAAAGCGGTACAGTTTAAAGTAACATTAAAGATCATCCAACAATTGCATCAGAATGATAAATCAGTATATTATATGTGTCCATCTACCATCAGCAGGTTTTATTCTACAATAGAACATTTACCACACATTTGACTTTTAATTCAAAATTTTGCATCATGGTCACGGATATCCAGATAAATCAAGACACAGAATTAATTATTTTAGAAACATCAAAAATTCTTTTAATTTTGTCCACTAATCCAAGATGTTGGACCCATGTTAAAAACATCTGGGTTTTTCTAGTCATGCAAGTTATCTCAACCTATTTTATAGGGCAGACAGTGACATGAATTCCATGTGCCCCTTTCAGTATTTCGATCTCATTAAGATATTTTTAGAAAATGCAATCAATTTCTTTTATTTCTTTGTTTATTTATTGCATCTTTTGTATACTATAGAAGTAATAAAGGTTCAGTAAGGTTTACGCTCCCTATTCCTAAGCTCGGAGAATTAAGAAATTGATAAACTGTCCTGCTAGTCCTCACTATTTTTATATTTGTTAAAGGTATTATACTTTATCGTTTCTGAGAAGAATATAATTACTACTAAGTAACGGTCAGAGATCAAAAAAGAATACAAAGTAATTAACTACATGGACCGTATTATAACTATCTCTAAAAGGATTAATGCAACTAGATAGTTTCTTATTACAATGACTAACAGTACACCAGAAGAATTACTTCACCAAGTTACAGAATGTATGAACAACAAAGATTTAGACGCTTTTGTTTCGCTTTATGAACCAGAAGGTAGTTTTATCGATGAATCGGGAGAGAATTTTAACGGAACTGAGAGAATACGAGAAAAAATAAAGGGATTTATGGACATGAATGGCAAATTAGAAAATACAGTTAGGAGAATTATTCCTGCAGGTAACATTATCCTTGCTTATAGTGACTGGACATTTAAAGCCTCAGGTCCTGATGGCAATCCGGTCGACCTCAGTGGAACAGCAATAGACGTACTTAGAAAACAATCTGATGATTCTTGGCTTATTGTAATAGACAATCCTTGGGGAATAAAGAAATAGGCATTATTTCTTTTAGTAAATCGATTATCTTTTGTTTATTTTTTTCCTTTTGTAAAGAGGTAGCAAAGACCTTGCGAGAGTGTAGCCTTTTTTCTAATTCTGAATGTGGATATTTTCCTTACATTCACAGAGATATCATGCTATTCGCTGTAAGGATAAGGGTATGCTAAGTATTCATTTAAATCTAAATATTCATTTAAATAATAGATCCTATAAATCTCATGAAATCGTAGCCTACTGAGCTCATTTAGGGCTACTACTTTTTTAAGAATCATGTTAATAGAGCATTTTTAAAAAGGGTTGCCCATTTTTACTTTAAATCAAAACCAGAAAAGAAAAATTGTATCAGACTTTCAAATTTTTCATATTTCACTTTATAGCCTTTTAAATACCGCAATTTTTCTACATGCTAATTATGATAAAATCGATAACAGAATGTTTTGACATAGTCATTTTTAAATAGAACTTGAATTATTTTTAATTGAACAATTGGAGAGCCGGCTTATTGTCTGTTCCAGAATCTAACAGAAAAGAATTTTCCTTTAGAAACATTGACGATCAATTATCTTTCGGTAACGGCAGTGATTCTGATAACAAGGCCACTATAATAATAAAAGGTAGAAAAAGAGCCTTGCAAGAGGCCTTTAAAAGATCCCTTACTTCCATAAATGATTATTATTGTATTACAGGAGAAGAAATGGTTAAAAGTTACAAACCTTTTATACCGTTATTACATGAAAGGATAAACCAACGTCATGGTAGCACTAAAATACTGACAAATATAGAAACCGAAGTTATCCATGCAGCACAGGAATTATCCTTTGCGGGAGCAGAAATTAGACATATAGATGGTTCAATCCTAAAGCGATGTGTCATATATGACAATGATGCAGCATACTTCTCAATTATAGAGCCATTTATCACCCACGAGGCAACAGATTCTGTTAACCAAACTGAAGGAGATGACTTGTGGATTGCTTCAAATGAGTCTTCAGTTATCCATTCAGCCAAAAAGCGCTTTCTCTCAGATTGGGAGCGTGCTATACCTCTAGATAAGAGAATCCAATATATAGAAAAAGGTATTGATCCAATAACAACAAGAGTATTAGAAAAGCCTGAGGATATTTTAAATCAAATTACAAAGTTCAATAGATCATCTAAACAAATTTGTGCTTGTTCTACCATAGAAGGTCTACAATTAATACGCAAAAACTATCCGGAATTTCATAATAAAATTTTACAAAAATACAAAAATGGAGAACACGCAGGAGTCAAATGGATTACTACCATTAATACAAAGACTGATGCAAAGGAGGCAAGATTCTTTTTGAATCAGGGTTTTCAAATTAGACATGTCAAAGATACCTTATTTACCAATTTTGTCGTAAGCGATAAAATATTGCTTTCATCCATTGATAAAATAAATCCAGCTAACATGGTTAGCAGTATGCTTACAAGTAATGATCCCCTCTACCTGGAACATTACAAAAACATTTTTGAAAAAATGTGGATGACGGGCATAGATGCTGAAGAAAGGATACGAGATATAGTAAAGGGAAATTATGTCAATGTCCAAGTACTCCCAGATACAATTCAATCGTTAAAATTAGCTAGTAAATTATTTTCATCGATTCAAAGGGAGATATTGATTATTATTTCATCTAACAATGGCCTGCTTCGCACTGAATTGTCAGGAGGCTTCAAAGCTCTTAATGATTTAGCATCAAAGGGAATAGATGTGAGAGTTCTAACTTCAATGGATAACAAAAATCAAGATACTTTTGACAGAATACAGTCATCTTATAGTCATATAAAGTTTAGAAGACTTGATACTCCGATACAGGCCGTTAATAGAATCAACATAATAGATAGAGAAACAACAATAGTCTGGGAAATAAAAGATGATACAAGTCTTAATTTTATAGATGCACTGGGAATTGCAATTTTTATTGAAAGTAAATCTACAGCTATTTCTTATGCATTCATATTTGATAGTCTTTGGAGTCAAACAGATTTATATGAACAATTACAAAAGGCCTATGAAAATTTAAAGCTACATGAAAAAATGCAAAAGGAGTTTATTGATTCTGTTGCGCATGAATTGAGAACTCCAATTACACCCATAATCGGTCTTACAGAACACGTAAAGGACAATATAAAAAATGAAGAACAGGCACGATTGCTTGACATTGTAATAGATAACGGCAAGAAATTACATGCCTTAAGTGAGAATGTTTTAGATGTAACTAGGATTGAGGGCAACTTGGTTAGTCTGAAGAAAGAACTCTTTAACATTAACCAGCTTATAGCGGAAGTTGCAAAAAATTTTGAGAATTCTGCTAGAAAAGACAAGGAAATAACCATCCAATACAACAACTTTAAGGAATGTTTCATTTATGCGGACAGGCAAAGGATCGCTCAGGTTATTTCAAATTTGATAGATAATTCAGTGAAATTCATTTTTAACAAGAAGGGGGGTTTGATATCGATAACAGTCAAACAAAAGAAAGAAAAGGGAACGGATGTAATTGTTGTTTGTGTTAAGGACAATGGCGAAGGAATACATCCAGAAATATTTCCAAGAATGTTTACAAAATTTGCAACAAAGTCTTTTTATGGTACAGGGTTGGGACTATTTATCTGCAAAAATATTATAAAAATGCATGGTGGCAAGATTTGGGCCCAAAACAATAAGGATTCAAAAGGCGCCAGTTTCTTTTTTAGTATACCACTTCAGGAAAACTCGTAAACAAATGATTATTAAATTGTCTTTGTCATCATCTTTGATAAAAAATTTCATAGACACATTAGAAAATATTTCTCCATGTAAAAGACCACTTATTCCAATAATTTGACTAGTCATTTACAAGAATTTGAGACAATTTTTGACAAAATTCAGCATAACTTCGTTTCAAATGATTAATAACGTCCCAAAGATCACCTTGTACATTTAACGCCTCTTCATTTGATGCCGTGATGATAATCAATATTTATAGATCTCACTTTGATGTGAAAGTGTTTTTATCCCCATCTTAATAATACCGGCTTATTGCAGATACAGCATGAAAAACGAAAATAATTAGAGAGAGTTCTTTTTAATGTAGCAGTGCAATGATCAATTATGAAATTCATCCACTCTTTATTTTTGATATCATTTGTATTTATCACAATAGTATCTAACATAGCAATAAGTTGTTTTGGTTCTATATTACATTCAAATTCAAGTAGATACACAGTCGATGAGAGGAAATCTAATATGTCAAATCACACTGTAATGGAAGGTAAAATCAGCAATAGTACTTCACAGGCAATTTTACCTGCAGATAAGGATAAAAATAAAGGATTATTGATAGTAAAAGTAACTACTTTGAATGGAAAAATGGGAAAAAACACATCTTCTGATTTCACAGTTAACATCCATGCAAATAACCCTATACCTGCATCATTTAATGGAAATTCAGAAACTTTAGTAGAATTATCTATGGGAATGTACTCTGTTACTATATCATCTATACCAAACTATAATTCGTCCTTTTCAGGTGACTGTACAGGTGGAATAATGAAGGTAGAAACCAAAATTTGTAACATTGTTAATACCTATGTTAACGCCAACTAACTAACTAACTAGTATAATAGTCTGTAAGAAATTAATCTTGATAAATATGAACACTCTTTGAGTCAATCGCTTTTTACAATGAGATTTTCTTAACTGAGGATCTCATTAAATTACCTTTAATTCAAATGACTCTATCGCTAATACACTAGCTTAGAAAAAACCTTAAATCCATTATATCTCTTATTTATATCTTGGTCCGAAAGTTAAGGGGCAATAATTATATTGTATATTTTATCTTTGGTCTTGTAGCAGGCATTGCAAGTTTAGCATTATCGATTTTCTTAAAATTAACTATTAACGGGTTATTCGTTCCTGAAATTGCTTCTCAGGGTTTAATCTCAATTACTTCTGGAGAAATTGAATCACAGGCCGTTTTAACACTAGGTCCTTTAGCTAAATATTCTACAATTATAGGTGCAATGATAGTTAACGTGATACTTTATGGTATAATTGGTATTGTTTTAGGGAAATTATTTATGAAGATGAAATCTTCTGGATATGTAATCAAAACTGTATTATCCACTTTTATTTCTTATATCATATTGATTGCCATAAGTCTAACTTTTATAACTCTAAGCACTATACCTGGACAACCAATATCTATTCCCTTCCAATCAATTACTTTGTTTTTAATTCCTAGTATTGCTTACGGACTTTTATTTGCATTCTTGTATAGTAAAAAAGGCAAGAGATCAAATACAAATGAATCTCACTTTGGTTTTGATGAGAGTAAGGAGGAGGACAAGGTAGATGTCACCAAAATGCGTAACAAAGCTACTGAAATTGATTATAATAAAAGAGATATGATCCGGGCTTTAATAATTTCAGTTATAGCTATTCCTTTAGTATACTTGGGGTTTAACCGTCTAATAGCTGGAACAACACAACAAGGACAACAACAGCCACGTGAGCTTGACGAATCAATTCAGCAATTTTTGCAAACAAAATCAAAGCCCCCCGGCTTTGAAAATCCTCTGCTAACTCCTCTTATTGACGCTGAAGTAACACCAACCTATCTTTTTTATAGAATAGATATTAACAGTGTAGTGCCCACAGTCAATGTTGACAGTTGGAATCTTACTGTCAAAGGACTTGTAGATAATCCACAAGAGATCAACTATAAGGAGATTAAAAGTATGAACTCTGTCGAAGAGTTTGCGACATTAACATGTATTAGTAACAAAATAGGTGGAAATCTCGTAAGTACCGCTTTATGGAAAGGAGTCAGGCTTAGAGATATTCTCTCTAGAGCAGGTGTACAACCTAACGTAAAATATATTGTATTTAGATGCTCAGATGGATACGATGTTGGAATTCCTTTAGAAAGCGGTATGATGGATGGCACTGTATTAGCATATGATATGAACAATTCTCCACTTACAAACGAACACGGCTTTCCTCTTAGAGCCATTGTTCCAGGATTCTACGGCATGATGAATCCCAAGTGGATTACAGAAATAGAATTGGTAGATAGAACATATGAAGGATTCTGGCAAAGAAAAGGTTGGACAAACAATGGTATAAGCGCTATTAATTCTTCTATTGTTATCCCGGGCAATCAACCCATTAATGATAGATTTCCTAATTTAGTGCCTAATGCTAGCAGCAGCTTTGTGCCGGGTAAAAATATTCCTATTGCAGGAATAGCATTTGCAGGGGATAAAGGAATTTCCAAAGTAGAGGTAAGCGTAGATGGTGGAAGTACCTGGAAAACAGCTATTGTTAAAGATCCCCTATCACAATATACATGGGTTTTATGGACAAGCGGATTTACATCGACAGATGAAGGAAATTATAAAATCATTGTTAGAGCAACCGACAAAACGGGACAGGTCCAATCTTCTGAACTAGAAGAACCATTTCCAAATGGGGCTCAGGGCTATAATCAAATAGATATTTCCGTTTAATATTCATTTTATTTGAATGCATGATAATATTTGTTATACCCCATTATTTTGTTAATAAGATAAATAAACTGGGTGATAACGATATCTAATAACAAACCATTTCTAAAGTTGTTACAAGAAATAAGATCTAGAGTAATTAGAATATGCGTTGTGATAATCATTATTATCTTGATGTGTATGACTCTTGGTGTAACTGTTATCAACTTTTATGGATATCCTATTTTGATTTTATACCCCAACGCGTTTAACAGTGTATCGGTTCAAACAATTTCACAAATACGAGATGATTTATTGCCACATGACGTTGATTTAGTGCAAGTCACTCCCGGACAAGCTTTTGCCGCGCAGATGTATGTATCCATTGTCATAGGGATTGTAAGCAGTTTACCAGTCATAATTGGGGAATTATTTGCTTTTTTAAATCCTGCCCTTAGTCACTATGAGAAAAAAATTATTAAAAGGATTATCATACCTGTAATAGCGTTATTTGTACTTGGATGTCTGTTTTCTTATTTTATTGTGATTCCGTATACTCTTGACTTTTTATATAACTATGGACAGTCAATGGACGTAATTTCTTTTTTTGAGGTCACGCCATTCATTATTTTTGTAACAAATTTACTGATAATATTTGGATTTGCTTATCAACTTCCAATAGTGATGTGGACTGTTACCAAAACTAAATTTGTTAGACCGGATTTTTGGAAAAAGAATTTGAGTTACATGCTCATAATAGTAATTATAGTAGGCGCTATCATAACTCCCGATGGAAGTGGAATAACAATGTGGTTTGTAGTAGGACCCATGATGCTTTTGTATTTTATTGGAATGAGTATAATTAAGATAGACTCAAAAATTTTCAAATCATAGTAGAATTAACGGTTAATTACGACTAAATCATATCATGTAGGATAAGAATCGAATGTCAATAGAATCATAGATCTTAAGTTATTAGAGATAAAAAAAGATTATTGTACTTTAATGTTTGTATCTTGGTATACCAAGAAGTTAAACAATAAAGGTTGTTCCTTATTTGCTACTGGCCATGTAGTGGATTGGGTATTGGGTTCCTCTATTTCTTCCATAGTTTCATCTCGAGGCTCAGGAATGCTTACTGGATAGTCTATTGGTGGAGAATTGTCCAGTGATTGGTCGCTTGCGAGTGGGGTAAATGACTGAGCTTCTTCTGCTGTAAGAGATCCGACACCTGGTAATTCAGTATCATCAGGAATGTTTATTGCAAACAGAAATACAAAGTTAGGAGTCAAAGCTTCATCCCTTAAATCTTGGTAAAATGATTGTTCATTCATTACGTGACCAACCATGACATGAGTAAACACATCCACTGCTACTACCGTATTATTTCCATTTGTAATATCAGTCACTTGAGCATGACCATATAGAAATGCCAAGTTTGATAGCTGTGGAACGTCTGACCTGTCTATATTAGAGGCACCATGCTGTATTTGATCAAAACCTACATTGTTTGTAAGGGCTGCAAATTGAGGTTGTTCTGTAGGAAGAGAAGCACTTGGGCTATTCCAGTTTACATCTGTTAAGGTGATTTTGTATTCATTTCCTGCAATTTGGTGTGGTCCATATGTTACTGGAGATGTATATGTTGCTTCGTAGCTGGTCATATTATTTACGTTTCCTTTTTCAAATGTACCTATAAATTCAGCATTATCTCCAGCTGAAACACCGCAAGTTAATGCATCGGCACAGGTAAAGTTGTCAAATGGAAAGAGGCCACCAGGACCAAATACGTTGGATAAACCGGCTGCGGGTTCAAAAAGGGCGTTAGATGCTTCGACATTTAGTAGAGTATCATTGACGTTTGGTTGAGGCAACGAGCTTGTCTCTCCGGTATTGTTATCATCATCTTCAGATTGACCAAAGGCCAAATAACTATTACTGTTTTGGTTAACATATAATATGTTTGAAGACATGAATGCTATAGGTGCTATAGTTAGAACCAGTCCAATAAATAAAATTTCTGATACTTGTCTATATTGCCCTTGTGAATGCTTTTTATTAACACTGTTCTCATGTATACTGGTATTGTCCAATTGATTACTACTGTTAGAGTATTTTTCTGACATTACGGAACGGTATTAGAATAATTATTTAAGAAAATTCCCAAGTTATACCCAAATTACACCAGATTCTATTGAAAATATGTTAATATGCAGTCTAATAGGCATTTAGAGTCCAAATACTCAACCTATACTAATATACTTTTATCATATATCATAAACAATAACAAGTGTCTGGAGGTTGAATGCACCCGATTCTGATTCTAATAACAAGAAAAAAGATAAAGTTAGTCATGATGAGGATAGAATCGGCAGTGGACCAGATATTGGCAACGAAAACCCAAAAAACAAAAAATCTGTTGTAGGACCAGAGAAATCTGTTGATCCTCGATTTAAGAGGTTATTATGGTATTTGATTGCAAGTACAAGGGGCGGTGTAAATAGAGCTAAAATAATAAATTTTTTGTCAGAAAATCCCTCTAACGCTAACCAGCTTTCTCATCAATTAAAATTAGACTATAAAACGATAGTTCATCACCTCGATGTATTAAAAAAAAATTCATTAATAATCACAGAAAATGAAGAATCCTACGGGGCAACATATTTTATTTCCCCATTAATTGAAAAAAATTATTTGGCATTTAAGGAGATTATGGTCACAATTGGGAAAAAGTAAATTAAACAATACTATACTAGTAGGTCAATAGACATATGGATTTCATGATTGCAGCAGCTATTGCAGCTCTTCTTAATATAGGATTGCTTGGAGCTATCATCATAATTTATATCCAAAATATTAGACTTGTCAAATCATACTTTACGTATGGTTTGGTAACGGTAGCATCCGCATTTATGGTCCAAAACATTGTAATAGTTATCTTCTGGTTTAACCTATATACTGCAGGACCGGCAGTAAAGGCCGTTGTAGAAGCAGCTGCACCCTACCTGTTTATTATTAATCTAGCTCAAACGATTGGGTTAGCGATAATGGTTTGGATAAATACCAGATAAGGAAAACCAAAAAAAGTAAATAGTATATGAATCAATTCCACAGTTTATCAATTTGTACTTTTTGATCTCATTAGGTCTTGCACACACCTGCAAACTCGATAAGACTGAATGCTATAATAAAATCTAATTCGACATTTGGGTGCAATTTGGGAATTTAGTTATATACTATGTTACTAACAAGTTGTCAATGAAAACCAAAAATAGTACAATAGTATTTTTCACCATAGCTTTAGTATTAGGAAGCGCAGCTGGACTAGCATCTTTTTCAAATACAGTCGATGTATTTGCAAAACATGAACAAGTAGCTAACCTTTCAGGTCAAGAGGAAGTTCCACAAGTAGACACTCAAGCCACAGGTATGGCAGAGTTTACTCCAGTGGTTCCAAATAATGAAACAGTTGATTTTAATGTAAATGCAACAGATATTCAGGGAGTAACTGCAGGTCATATTCACCAGGCTGCTCAAGGACAAAACGGCGAAGTAGTAGTCACATTGTTTAACTATGATACACCACAAAACATAGTTTCTGAAAATGGTACAATTACAGCAGATATGTTAGCAGGTCCAATGGAAGGAAAAACAATAGCAGAATTGATAACAGCAATGAAAGATGGCAACACATATGTTAACATTCACACCGAGCAAAACCCCAATGGTGAAATTAGAGGACAAATAATGGGTATAAATCAGAAATAATCGACAGTTGGAATAACAAACTAATCCAATAAGTCATTTATTTTTTTTAGTTGTTTAAAGATTAGTCCATGCATATTTATTTTGAATATATCCATATATTGTTTTTGACTTGTTTTAAATAAATATGAAAAAATGATAATAGATTTTTTCTTCAATAAAGAAACAAGAGCGACCCAGAAAGGACTATTGTTCCTATTATTAAAGTTATGATCATAAATGGGAAACCTATACGTATCCACCTTGTAAATGATATATGATGTCCAAATTTCTCACTTAGTCCGGCAGCAACTACTCCTGCACTGGAACCAATTAAAGTTCCATTTCCTCCTAGGTCTGCTCCCAGCGCTAAAGCCCACCATAAAGGACTAAATTGAAAACCACTTTCAGGACCAAATGAAGCTGCTATATTTGGATCTACATTAAGGGTATGAATTAAAGGAATCATTGTAGTAGTAAAAGGAATATTATCTACAAAGGCACTCGCAATACCAGCTAACCAAATAATCATTACAAAAGTAATCCACGGATCTCCACCTGTAATGTCAATTGCCAATTTAGCAAGTATGGATATTAGTCCTGCATGTTCAGCTACGCCAACTATGACAAAAAGCCCTATAAAAAATAATAATGTAGACCAATCTACTTCATGCAGAATTTTTTCTAAAGAAACTCTGCTTATAATTAAAAGAACAGCTGCTCCTCCAATTGCAATGATGGATACTTCTAAATGAGTAACAGTTTGCAAGGAAAATAAAACAATCACTCCTATTAACACTATCAGGGATTTTATTAACAAGCCTTTATGGTGAATTACGATTACATTTTCGTCTCTATGCATTAGCTCTTGTATATCTTCCGTCTGTTCTAGTTGCTGTTCGCTTTTTAGCTCTTTTTTGAAAAAGATTTTTATTAACAACAAAGAAAATCCAAAAACAACAGCGATTGTTGGCCCCATGTAAATTATGAATGAATTAAAGTCTATGCCTGCTGCTGAACCAATCAAGATGTTTGGAGGATCTCCAATTAGTGTGGCAGCTCCTCCAATATTAGATACCAACACTTGGGCCATTATAAATGGAATAGGATGTATTCCTAATGTTCGAGTTATCGACAGTGTAACTGGAACCATCAGTAAAATAGTAGTAACATTATCTACAAACATTGATGCAACAGATGTAAAAGTACATAGTAACAGCATTAATATCCACACATTGCCCTTGCTGATTTTTCCAATCTTTATTCCAACTTGGTGAAAAACACCTGTTTCTCCCAAGATAGCTACCAGGATCATCATTCCAAGTAATAGACCAATAGTGTTAAAATCGACAGCCTCTATTACAAAATGGAGACTATCTTCAGCAACCATGGAACCTACCACTATGGCCAAGATGATGGACAATACGGCACCAAACATTGCAATAACCGTTCGATGAATAATATCAAGTCCAAGCAAAACATAAATTGCAACCATAATTATAGTTATACCGGCCAAAATTGGAGTAACACTTTTTTCAAACACTAAAGGCGGAATAGTAATAAGAAAGACTATGTAAAGTGCAATTAAGACTATACCAATAGAATATTTCTTGTGCATATCTCCAACTATTTGAAAAAGTCAAAGGTTATTCTTAAGTGTAGAGGAGATAGGTTCGACAGACAGATTTCTACACTATTAGCATATTAAAAATTGTTGATAAAAGTTTAAGGCCATGATAAATACTTTTTTAGGAGGATACTTCTCTCTGAGAATCTAAAGCACTTCTAATTAAGTATGTTAAAACGATATATTTCACCAATATTAAATAGAGATAGTGAAAAACAGTCCAGACAATAAAAATAGAGATATCAGGTACGATAAAATAAAACATCTAGTAGAAGTAGATGACGATAATTTAGCTGTTTTTTCAATAGAGTCATCTGTTATGAAGGAGTTGTATATAGCTGAAAATGCCAACATAGATAAAAATTATATTGAATCTCTAATTCATATTTTAGAATTAAATCGTACTCCAGGTATTGAAAATCCAAAAACTTATGAGACAAACCAAGAAGTAGAAGAAGAAAACAACAGAATTTTAGGCAAGATAAAATGGGTTGTCACAGAGTATGATAAGATACGAATATTAAAAATATTTGAAACTAATAAAACAATATTTGCAATTATAAAAAGTAATACACAGTTAGAGCATACCGTAGATAACATTTTGGGATACTATTATGATTTAGACGAGATTCCTAAGAGCCTCTTTTGAATTGTATATAGAGAACTATATTAAAACCAGTTTATCAGTAAATTAAACTATTATATTGAATTCAATTTTAGTTTAGAGAAGAGATCATGGCTGCAGAATCGGCTTTTATTCATATTATAATATCACTTTCAATTCTCTTATTTAGTGCAAAAATATTTGCAGAAATATTTCAAAGAATAAAACAGCCCGTGGTATTGGGTGAGTTGTTGGCAGGTATAATCGTAGGTCCTTATGCTTTAGGAGGTTTGCCATTATTTGATGGTCAGCCTCTAGTCGTTTTGGATGAAACTGTAAAGCATATAGGCGAACTTGCGGCCATAGTTATCTTATTTATTGCAGGACTTGAAATTACACCGAGAGAATTTCTAAGAGGCGGGGCAGCATCATTTACTATTGGTGCTTTAGGCGTAATCGTACCTTTTGCAATAGGTTTTATAGTCCTCTCCATGTACGGACTTGATTCATTTGAAGTACTACTAATTGCTACGGCATTAACAGCTACTAGTATAGCAATCTCTATCCAGGTTCTTACTGAACTTGGCAAAATGCAGTCAAAGGAGGCCAGGCTTATTTTAGGGGCCGCTATAGTAGACGATATCCTTGCAATAGCAATATTATCTGTAGTTGTAACTATGGTCCAATCTGGTGATACAACGCCTGAAATAATGGATGTGGCATTTCTAATATTAAAAATCTTGGGATTATTTGCTGTGCTATTGGTTGGCGCTGTTTTTATTATTCCACGAATCCTTCATAGAGAAAAATTATGGAGATCAAAAGGTAGCATCGAAGGAATTACAACAGCAATTTTCTTTGGTATAGCGGGTATTGCTGCATATGTTGGTCTATCTCCCATTGTGGGTGCTTTTGCTGCAGGAATGGCTGTTGCAAGTACTAAACTGATAAAACAAGTAGAAGAATATGCTCATAAACTACAATTTATTTTTGCACCACTATTTTTTGCAATTATAGGCGCACAAGTTGATTTGCGAGGTATTAATTTAGAGGTATTAATAATTGCAGGAATAATCATAGCTATAGCAATTTCGACAAAGTTATTGGGATGCGGACTACCATCTCTTTTGTTTCTTAAAGACAAGACAAAATCCATGAGAGTTGGGATAGGAATGGTATCCAGAGGTGAAGTAGGATTGATCGTTGCAGGAGTGGGAGTCACAACCGGAACCTTATCTACCGATATTTATACTTCCATAATTATTATGGTAGCTATTACAACCATAATTACACCAATCTGGTTGAAAAAGTCATATAAAAAGGAATTACCTTCAGATAAAATCAGGTAATTCTACCATCTGATAATGAATATATGCAATTGCATATCAGGAGACATCATTAAATCATTATAATGATGGTTTTCCTTAGACTAAAATGCTTAAAATAATTAAATCCTAATGAAAAAAGGCAAATGTCAATGAATTATAAGTACTGGGCAATTAGCCAGTTCTGAAACTTTTCTAGTAACACTACCCAGAGCTTTTATTTTTGATATGCCTTTTAACCTCTTACTGCTACCCATAACAATCATATCAACTTTTTTAGTATCAGCATACTCCAGAATTTTTTCTGCAATATCTCCAGTTAGACATGTGCTATCGGATGATATATTTTTTTTACTTAACTTTTTAATTGTTTCTTCTGCTCTCCTCTGCCAGGGGTTTTCCAGTGTTGATCCCATCTTCATCATTTTTGCCTTCTCAATTAGTTCTTTATCGTTTTCAAATAGCATAGTATTTGGATCTTCGATTGGCTCAATAATATAAAGCAAAGTTATATGAGCAGCACATGGTCCAGCAATTTCAGAAGCAACTTTTAATGCCCTATCAGAAACCTCTGTTCCATCATCGGTTACTAAAATCTTTTGTATCATTTTTACGGATTCCGAGTCTCCATTACATGAGTAAATAATCAAATATATTGTTTTTTTTTAAAATATATTGTATGCAACTACAACGAGGATTGACAATTAGTTTTATCTAGCATAAATCAAATATTGATTTTTAGGCTTTGATATATGAAAAAGCTGCATGAACGTTTGGATAAAACAACCATTATCTATTTATTCATACGGGGCTTTAAGGTATGATATTGATAAAAGGATCATCTAACTATTGTAAATAAAGTATCAAAAAGAGCGAACGAATACAGTTATCTAGATTTTATTGGAGTCTTTATCAAATAAAGTCCTTGTTGTAATAACATCAATGTTATTAAGTTGAGCAGTAACAAAAATGGTGGTGAGGGAAGCTTTCTTTTCAAACAAAAGTATGTGTATGTTAAAGTCAAAATATCCATGGCACAAGGATAACAGTCATTATTGTAACACCCACAATCCCTATTAAGTCTAATGGTAATCCGGCTCTAGCCATTTTTCTCGTTGTTACGTATTCGCTCGAAAACACTATGGCGTTTGGTGGGGTGGCGACAGGCATTATGAATCCGATACTTGTAGCTATTGTTATAGGGACCATTAATAATAAAGGGTCAATGGATAGGGTCGTCGCCAAAGACGCGGATATAGGTAATAACAATGCAGCCGTAGCTGTATTACTTATTATTTCCCCAGCAAAAACTGTAATTACAAGCATTATCAATATTATTATAATAAAGGGCATTCCCGCTAGAAACGACAGATTATTTGCAATGTATTTGTCCAAACCTGTTTCAGTAAATCCACTAGCAAGAGCTAATCCTCCACCTATTAACAATAGAATGCCCCAGGGTATGGTAACAGCGGTTTTCCAATCTAACAGCCTTGAATTATTTGTTTTGAGCTCCGTGGTCCTTTTCATACCAGGATTTTTCATATCATCTTCTTGTAGTTTTTGTACTTTTTGTTTCTTAATGTCAATATTAGGTAGTGAAGGCTTTCTAGAAAATGATGGAATAATAAAAAATAGCATCGCAGCTATTAGTGCTATTGTTGCATCCTCTACCAAAGGAAAAAGATCTTTCCATATTAAACCTCTTGTTATCCAAGCTATTGCGGTTCCAATAAATATACATGCAACAATTTTTTCGTCGCTATTCATTTTTCCAAGCTCCGATAAGTTTCTTAGAATAGTATTTTTTCCTTCAACGATTGGAATGTTACTGATTTTCCCTACTTTAATAATATATATCCACAATAGACCTAATATAATTAAACTTGTTGGAATTCCTATTAACATCCATTTTCCAAAACTTACTTCTACGTTCAAGAGTGATTGAGATAAAGAAGCAAATATAGCATTAGGAGGAGTGCCGATCAGTGTGGCCATACCGCCTATACTTGCAGAGTAAGCCATTGAAAGCAACAGATAGGTACCAAATCTTTCTTGTCCACTATTTTTATTCTGGATTTGGGTTATTATTGCTAAAGCTATAGGTAACATTAACATGGTAGTAGCAGTATTACTTATCCAACCACTTAGAATAGCGGCTATAACCATAAATGCCCCTATTATATATCGTGGATTAGTGCCAAAAATTTTTAATATATTCATAGCAAAGCGCTTGTGAAGATTTACATTTTCTATGGCTTTTGCAAGAATAAATCCACCTAAAAATAAAAATATAATACTATCTGCATACGCATTTGACATTTTCTGTAACGGCATGATATTAAAAATTGGAAATAGTATAAGAGGCAAAAAAGCAGTAGCATAAATTGGAATAGCCTCAGTTATCCACCAGATACTCATCCAAACGGTTAATGCTAAAACAACTTTTGCCTCAAAAGCAAGACCTTCAATGGAAATAAATAGAAGAACACAGAAGATAATAGGCCCTAAACCCAGTCCAAGTCTAGAAATTTTTCTACTTTTTTTATCATCCTTATCATCTCTCATCTCTTTCCTCCATAAAAAATAACAACCTAAAGTAATTAAACTATATATTTTCAGGTTTGTATGAAGTAAAGTTATTTTGAGATACCTATCCTAACTTGTTACCATTACCTTTGCTATGAATCCTTGATACAATATTGTCATAGAATGAGCTTATATTGTGATTAAGCAGATTATTTTTGCAAATGTATTAAAATGATTTTCATTTTCAGCAGTTTCAACAAACTATAGATTTTATCTGATGTAATAGAATTAATACTTTTGTAAGTCTTTTAACCTAGCTTAAGGTTAAGAGGGGACTCAAAATTCAAAAACGCAATCAGACATCACTTATTATATCTATCCTGAGATCCACAATTTAATCTGCTGTCAAATTTTTGTTTATATTTTGTATGACACTATTTCTATTTTTTTTTGATCAGCCCGACTCAGGTGAAAAGGAATTTCCACCTTACTCCGTATATTAGATCAAATCCTTCATAATTCTCATTAAGAATAATAATCTAGGTGTATGATAATATAAGAGATGTTAACTAAAATATTAGTCCCTATCGATGGATCTGAGAATTCTAAAAGAGCTTTTGAATACGCATTATATCTATCAAAGAATCTCAAAGGAAACATAACAATCTTGCATGTTGCAGATGCTCCGCCATCGGTATATGTACAGTCGCAAAAGGTATTAGATGAACTACTTGAAAAGTATTCAAAAGGAAGAGAAAAGGTTTTTAATGAATACCAAGAATTGGCTGAAAGAGAAAACACCGAAATAAAAACCAAACTCATTTTTGGAGATCCCGCAAAAGCGATAATCGAATTCTCTTTAAAAGAGCAATCCGACGTAATTGTAATTGGTACCAGGGGAATGGGCCACTTAAAGGAAATGATAATAGGCAGTGTATCAAACTCTATCATTCATGATGCTAAATGTCCAGTGTTGCTAGTAAAGTAGATTATGGCTTGCAGAGGTAATGGATTAATTAAGTACTTGAGAATATATAATATCTTAATAATCTAAGTATTTGTGGTGTGTTTCTTGGTATCACATAGATGTAGTCATAATTATCTTGAAGATTTTAATGGCTTTTCATCCAACAATATCACGTAATAAGTGAGAAACATATAGAGAAGAGGTTTTGAATAAACTATAAGACAAAATTATAAGGAGTTAATAAACACGAGAAACTCGGATTAAGAAATTGGATTTAGGTGTATACATATCACGTCCCATAATTATATACATTATTTGTTTTGAATTCGTTTATACTTTGCAATGCTTTTTGCTCACCTTCCGCAATCAGTCGTTTCACCATTTTAACAGAGAAATCGGCATTTTTTGAGACATTAGGGTTTTCTATTCTGTTTCTTAGTATTCGTGTTACTGAGAGTATTTCTGCACCGCGGTTAAGGACAATATTTCTGTATTCCTTTTTTATGCTCTCAATTTCGTCATTTGAGATAAAATCATTCTTTAAATCATGTTTCACAGTTTTATCTTGTAATATCCTCTTTTCTTCTGATTTTTCAAAGTATTCATATAGTTGTTCTATTAATCGTATTTGTCTTGTCATTATCTTTGTCATTTTTATGCTATGTTTTGTTTTATCACTGAACATGATATCTTTGGCTCTATCTAATACCTCTGTCATATTAGTTGGTAGTCTGTCTATTTTCCTGCTGTAATTTTCAACGATAAATATGTTTTTATCATTTCTAGATGACGCAGTAATAACCTCCCTTACCGGAGTATTGCTTAATAAACTACCATCCCAACCATACACATCTTCATCTATTTCAGTCCAAGGAAATCCATAGTTTGGATAGCCACTGCTAGCCAACAAATGTTTCGCAGCAATAGGCATATGCAAACTGTCAAAAACTAACGGTTCAGCAGTAAGTACATTTACAGATGTGATTATTAGTCTAGGATTATAAACAACAGTTTTAGAAGAGACATTACTTTTAACTGCATCAGGAGTTAGCCTCTGATAATCTATATATTTATTTAAAGTATTTACCAAAGGGGTATTATCATAGAAATAAGTCCAATTCTTAGGATTGAAATAATCCTTATCCTGAAACATGTAGATAGGGCTCCATCTAGGTAGGAACATTTTTGGTACACCAAACAGTGCCGCATTTGTAGATGCAGAAGAAATCTTTTTGGATTCTAATTTCATATTATACCAATTATAAAAAAAGAAATAATTATCTGGAATGACTTTATGAGAACTTTCTGCTAATTCTAGCCAAAAGTTTTCTAAATCGATTTCAGGATGACTACTCTTACTGCCAGCTATAATTGCGGCATTAATGGCTCCGATTGAAGTACCGGCAATCACATCTATCTTAACCTGTTCTCTAACCAAAGCCTTAAAGACTCCACACGAGAAGGCGCCTAGAGAACCACCACCTTGTAATATCAAGACATTTTCAACTATCCTATTTTTTCTGTGTCTTGCAGAACTATCAGTAGATTTGTAACTCATCTAGTTATACAACCCTATCAATCTTTATAGACTAATATCCAATTTGCAATAAAATTCTATTAGACTATAGCCAAAGCAATGTTGAATTTCTTCAGATATAGTTATTCCGAATACCATACGTTACTTGGTCCTTTAGAGTCCATAATTTTAGAAATCAAGTATTCTAATACCATAATTTTCAGAATTAGAAATAACAATACAATACTACAATGACCTTATGTCAAGCTTTTCTTTCTAATCAAATTGAAAACTATATCTCTTCACGGTGGCCATGATGATTTTAGATAAATGCGATTGAAATGCTCTATCATAGGGGTTTTTAATCACCGGATAATTATTTTTTTATATAAATGCTATTTGTAACATCTCCATAATTAGACCAGTTTGACCTCTAAATTATTAGAGAATATATACTTTATTAATTATGTCGGTAAGTAAAAAAAAGGGACTTACAATTCTAATAATAACTTTCATCGTCTTGACTCCAATCATAATATCTTTTGTCTCGAAAGAGGATGAAACATTTGCTCTTCAAGTTGGCGAACCGAATCCAGAACCCCTCAATCCATTTGGCCATACGAAAGGTGTTCCATCTATTTCAATAAAATACAATAACAATACTTATTATGGACAATTACAATCAGCCGCATTTTCTTACGGGGATGTTAATGAAAATCAGAATCCTTTGGAACCAATATATCCAATATCACATCTATAATTCCAGATCAAATCATAAATATTTCACAAGGCAAACGAATCCATCTCTTGATAAGTGGAAACCCAACGCCTGAAAATCAACTCAATACTCTATCCTCTACAGCTTATCACATAAACGGCACTCAAGTTAAAGTCTTATCTATATCAGAGGATGGAAAAAGAGATAGGTTCATTATTGATTTGAACAAAG
The DNA here is from genome assembly GCA_031177355.1 of Candidatus Nitrosocosmicus sp. Lineage (GTDB taxonomy): Archaea > Thermoproteota > Nitrososphaeria > Nitrososphaerales > Nitrososphaeraceae > Nitrosocosmicus. Next base: position 24,805 of record JAPSGR010000024.1, read on the forward strand.
GTCAGTATCTGATTCTTACTACAGCAACCTGGTTACCAGATTCGGATAATTATTTAAAAAGCTCAGGATATGTTTCATATATCTTTAGAGTTAATGTACAGTGATCGGTAATATTCCAAGTCTTAAATTATATCGAATGATTTTGAAACTTTATGACTATTAGCACCTTCAATGGTCAAAAAGTTACAACAAGATAACATACAATTAGATGTTAATCCGCATCAATTTGCTCCACACTAGTAAGCATATTTTCAAATACTGCATAGGATGTTAATTGGGCATATTAATAAGGATGTCTCAGGCATTCTAAGTTAGTTTCTCATCACAATACTCTTGTCTTTGAACAATTTTCATTTACTTTGGCAGTGTATCTTTACACAGAAACGTCCCTCATCTTTTTCTTCGACCGAACGAAGGTCATTGTCTGCCTGTCGTATTCTGGTGGATTTTGTTATTATTATCAATATTATTTTGTAAAGACACTTGTGCTTGCGGTACGGTTAAATCAATACCATTTCTTTGAAATGAATCATAGACACTCTTTCTAATTTCAGAAGTAATTTTTAAAAACTCCCTTGGTTTGTTTGTAAATGCCCTGAGATCATATACTGCACCGTAATCTCCAAACTTTACAAGTAAAACAAACGGATCTGTTACAAAATTATCCTCTGTATGGAAAGATCTAGAAGTCTTCGCTACATCAGAAGGAAAATCTTCTGACGTCACTATTCCTTCAGTATTCTTTGCACAATCTATCAATATTTTTTCGATTAGATTTCTGTTGTTGTTATAAGTTAATGATACATTTACTGTAATTGAAAGGACATCCAGTCCACTATAGTTTACTATTTGTCTTTGTAATAGCGTTTGATTTGGAATTGCTACAAGCTCATTTCTTATAGTTTTGATTTTTGTATATAGCAATGAAATTTCCACAACGTCTCCGATTAGGCTTTCATCCTCAGTTGTTCTAATTCTATCGCCCAATTTAAAAGGACGAGCTGATAACAGCAATATTCCTGCAATAGCATTACTTATTGTATTTCTTGAAGAAAAACCAATAATTGTTCCAGCTGCCACACTAATTGCTCCAGCTGCCACACCGCTTAATGAAGAGAAATGAAATATAATGACGATAACTGTTGTTACAATAATAGCCATCTTAGTTATTGAATTAATTCCTGATAATTGCCTTCTATCAAGATTTAATGAGGTGGCGGATTTATTTATGAAAAATCGTATGATAAAATAAGCAGCTATAGCAGCAGTTATGACTATAATGGAAAAAATGATGCTATCCCAATAACTACCAATACCTGCAAATGCTTCTGTGGATCGAAGAGGTGATGCAGATTCCGATTGTTCTTCTTCTATGGACGGAGACTCTACTCTACCACTCCCACCGACAGTTTCTACTCCGACATCAACCTCATCTTGTCCATAAACTTTTAGAATGTCAGTGAGGATAGTGTATAACATGTACTGTAAATGTTAATGATCAGTATTGCTTAAAAGGGAGTAATCGCGACGTCCCACAAAAATTCCGCATAAAATAACACATAATCTTTTCTTGTCCGGACCCGGCTTCCTGTTTAGTCATTTATCATATATGTAAAATAAAAAAATTTATTGATATACAACGACCGGTATGAAAAGAGAGAATTATTTCTAAAATGTTCTTACTTGTACCTTTAAATTCGAATTATAATTTTAATATTTACCAATCATCTAATATTATTAACCTCGTTATTCAAAAAGTATCTTGAGGTCATTATTTTTTATTAAAATATTGTATCTTGTTAAGAGAATAATCCATCACTGATGTAATTTACTGTATAAATCGTTAAATTATTTTTGATTATTAGTTATACACTAGATAAAAATTTTTGACCCAGTCATATTTCAAATATTCGTTCTATTCTTGGGAAAAGATACAAATATATTTCAAGCAATTGTTGAATAGTCATCTACTATTACTTCAAATATTGTAGAGACATTATCCCCCAGATATTGCCAAAAAAAGAATAAATCTGATTATATTAACAATTCTCATACATATCATATTAATTAATGCTCAGCAACAAAATATCACAAATCGTTGAATCGGAAATACCTAAGTATATGCATTTAATAAAAATTATTATGCACTAACAAAAATAATGTCAGAAGAATCCATCAACAAAAAGGACGACTCACAACAAGCTGTAGGCGATGCAGCTGATAACAGTGAAGTTATTTTGGATGAGACAGGCGACACCGTGAAGCCTGGGCCTAGAGGAATAGCAAATAAGATCAAGAACACAACCATCGACACGAAATTAGACAAAGAAAGCCTCGAATTTGATGACAAATAATTCTTCTTTACATTTTATTTTTTTATCGAATGATAAACTGGTAAGGCGACTTTAAAAGCCATAGTTACTACAACAAACAGAGAACTGTAGCATCAGTATAATGGAGGAGGACTCATTAAAACTTTAAGTTTGCGAAATTATGATTTCCATGTGTTTTTGAATAAGGATTAATATTACTTGGTATAACTATAAAAGTCAAGTTTCTTGACAAAGTAAAAAAATGACCTATTTCCAAAAATATTTTATTCTACCTCAAGATTACTAAACGGAGGAATTATATACTAGTAGAAAGAAACGGATTATACATGAATAATTTGAATGTATTTGTAATTGTAAGTTTAGTAGCAGTATCATCATTATTTGCAGGTGTAGCAATGGTAACACCAGCAATAGCAGCCAGTCATGATAATATGACAATGTCAATGGACAATTCATCTATGCCAACACACAATATGAGTGATATGACAATGTCAATGGACAATTCTACTACTGGTATGACTGACAATGCAACAATAGCAGTAAACTAAACATACAGTACCAAAAAACAGTAAATTCTTTTTTTTATTTTTTTGTATCAAAATTAATAGTAGACAGACCATTACTTGACTTTATCAAGGCTGTCATTATTGCATTAAAGAACTATAACACTAGTGCTGCACAATATAGCATATTTTAGGTTTCAAA